>JAFGTU010000543.1 GCA_016933985.1 Sedimentisphaerales bacterium
CAATCACCCCTTCGACGCAGATCATCGAGGATTTTGCCAAGTTTGTGGCGGACGGAGAAGTCGATACCGAGCTTATAACTGTCGAGAGCGAACATAGCGCGATGTCCGCGTGTATAGGGGCGTCCGTCGCCGGGGGCAGGGTGATGACGGCGACGTCCGCCAACGGGCTGGCTTTGATGTGGGAAATGCTCTATGTCGCGGCCGGCATGAGGCAGCCGATACTTGTTGCAGTTGTCAATCGAGCACTGTCGGCGCCTATCAATATCCATTGCGATCACGGCGATTCGATGGGCGCTCGCGATGCGGGGTGGATACAAATCTATGCCGAGAACAACCAGGAGGCCTATGACAACATGATCATGGCTCCGGCAATCGCCGAGCATGCGGACGTTCGCCTGCCTATAATGGTATGCCTCGATGGCTTCATCATCTCTCATTCTATCGAGACGATGCAGCTCGAAGACGACCGGAAGGTAAAGGATTTCATCGGCGAGCACACCGCCTTTCACACGCTGCTCGATACCGACAATCCTTCATCCTGGGGGGCGCTTGACCTGCACGATTACTATATCGAGCATAAGAAAGGCCAGCAGGTCGGTATGGAGAATGCGAAACCTGTTATCGAGGAGGTTTCCGAACGGTTCTCCGAAGAATTCGGCAGGAAGTACGAGCTTTTCGAGTCGTACCGCCTGGAGGACGCCGAGAGAGTTGTCGTTGCCATCAACTCGGTTGCCGGCGAACTCAAAGAGGTGATTGACGAGCTTCGAGAGGAAGGCGAAAAGGTCGGGCTGCTGAAGATTCGGCTGTTCAGGCCTTTCCCTTATGCCGAGATTGCAGCGGCGTTGAAGGGCAGCAAAATTGTCGCTGTTCTCGACAGATCTACGAGTATGGGGGCTTATGGGCCTCTGTTCGTTGAGATATGCAGTTCACTCTACGATGCCGAACCCAGGCCGATGCTTTACAGCAGAACGTTCGGCCTTGGAGGCAGGGAGCTGCTCCTGAACGATATTCGCGACCTCTTCGAAGAGAGCAAGAGGTATCTCAACGAAGGCAAAATCGAACAAAAATCTGACTTCCTGAATGTAAGAGGAGGCTGAAGGTGCCTAAGTTACAAGAAATGGCGAAGAAGGAGTCGGCTTTTTCCAGCGGCCACAGGCTTTGTGCCGGCTGTCCGGTGCCGATTTTCACGAAGATGCTCACTCGTGTCAGCGATTACGACGTAGTTGTGGGGTCGGCGACCGGCTGCCTTGAAGTGGGGTCGTCTATTTTTCCTTACTCCGCGTGGAATGTGCCCTGGATTCATACCGCCTTCGAGAATGCCGCGGCGACTATGAGCGGCGTCGAGGCGATGGCAAAGGTGCAGAGCAAAAAGAACAAGACCGCCAAAAGAATCAAGTGCGTAGCCATCGGCGGAGACGGCGGAACGTACGATATTGGAATCCAGGCCCTCAGCGGAGCGATGGAAAGAGGCCATGACCTGCTCTACATCTGCTACGACAACGGCGCGTACATGAATACCGGAATCCAGAGAAGCGGGGCAACACCCTTGGGCGCAGCTACGACTACGACCCCGGTTGGGAAGGTTACTTCGGGCAAGCAGCAGCAGCGGAAGGATCTCACTCGAATCATGGTGGCCCATCACGTCGAGTATGTGGCTCAGGCGAGCATACACAACCCGATCGATCTGTCCAACAAGATCAAGAAGGGCATTGAGCTTGACGGCCCGGCGTTCTTGAATATCCTCTCTCCGTGCATTCCCGGCTGGCGAATTAATCCCGATATGGCCGTCGAATCGGCATCGCTGGCGGTGGAGACCTGCTTCTGGCCCCTGTACGAGGTCGAAGGCGGCTCTTATACGGTCAACTACAAGCCCAAGCAAAAAAAGCCGGTCAGCGACTGGCTGTTCACTCAAGGGCGATTCAGGCACCTTAGAAGTCGGCAGTCGGCTCATCTGATCGACGAATTTCAAGTGAGAGTCGATGAGCAGTGGGACTGGCTCCTCGCGCAGGAAAAAGGCCATTAACAGCCCCGGTTGTCAATGTCTATCTCGTTTTTTGCATTCGGCGCGTTGAGCATAAGGTTGGGCAAAAAACGGCAAAAAGGCTCGTGCAACGACAAAAAACACCGCAAAACGGGGGTTCTTAGTGGCCTGTAAAGCAAGATTTTGCTATTATCCTGGGAATTGACGGAATGCAAGTGGCTTTTTATGGAAAGGACAAAAACGATGACGATGAAAAAGTTCCTTAACGACCCGAGCGATCTGGTCGGTGAGTTGCTCAGCGGCTTTGCTCTTGCCCATGCGGATAAGGTTAAGTTGACGGAGAATAATCTTGTGGTTCGTGCCGAGCCTAAAGCCAAGAATAAGGTGGCTTTGGTGACTCTGGGCGGCAGCGGCCATGAGCCGGCACTGAGCGGTTATGTCGGACAGGGGATGCTCGATATCAGTGTGCCGGGTGAGATTTTTGCAGCGCCCGGGCCTCCCAAGCTCATAGAAGCGCTGCGCATGGCCAACAGGCCGGCAGGAGTTCTGCTGATTGTGCTCAATCACGCTGGCGACGTGATGTCGGCCAATATGGCCATGGAAATGGCCGAGCAGGAAGGTCTTAACGTCAGGCAGATTCTTACGCATGAGGATATCTCGACGGGCCCGCGGGACAAGCCCGAAGAACGGCGTGGTTTGGTCGGATGCCTTGCTGTTATCAAGGTCGCCGGTGCCGCCGCCGAACAGGGGGCAAGCCTCGATAAGTGCTGGGAGATCGCCGATAGAATGGAGCGAAATATGGCGACTCTGGCTGTGGCTGTAACCTCGGCTGCGCATCCGTGCACGGGAGAGGCCATTTCTGAAATCCCTGAAACCGATATGATCATCGGTATGGGCCAGCACGGCGAGAGCGGCAGCGCTCAGACCGAGCTTAAAACAGCCGACGAGACGGCTGAGATCATGCTGAACATGCTCATCGTCGATCTTTCCGTGAAAAAGGGCGACGACATACTGCTGATGATTAACGGCGTCGGCTCAACTACGTTGATGGAGCAGTATGTAGTATTGAACAGTTGTAAGAAGATTCTCGATAGCAAGAAGATCAATATGGTTCGTTGTACGGCAGGGGAATTCCTGACTGTGCAGGAAATGGGGGGCTTCCAAATGTTCATGGCTCGGATGGACTCCGAGTTGGCTGAGTTGTGGGATGCGCCGTGCAAGTGTCCGTGCATGGCCACTTAGAGGCTCTTGGGGTTTTGCCGGGCCCCACAAAAGTAGGATAAAATGACAGGCACTCTGGACTATCAAGGACTGGTAAAGATGCTGCTCGGCGCCGTCGAGCTGATTCGCGAGAACCACCGCAAACTTTCAGAACTGGATTCTTTCGGCGGCGATGGGGATCACGGCACGACCATGCTTCGCGCTATGGAGAACCTTAAGAATTCGGTAGCCTCATCCGAAAGCGGGCAGATCAAGAAGCTCCTTGGCGAGGTGGCCTGGGCTGTGATGGGAGCGGACGGTGGGGCTACCGGGCCTCTATTCGGCTCGTTTTTCATGGGAATGTCGAATGGCGCCGGCCAGGGCGAGACGCTGGATTGCGCCGCTTTGGCATCGATGTTTGAGGCCGGGCTGGACTGTGTCTCTAAGCGGACTAAGGCCCAGGTAGGCGACAAGACGATCATGGATGCGATGATTCCCGCCGTCAACGAGATTCGTCAGGCTGCTGATGAGGGCTTGGATATTCCCGCGATACTCGAAAGGGCGGCCGACGCAGCTCGACAGGGTGCCGATTCGACCAAAAACCTCCAGCCTCGGCTGGGACGGGCAAAGAACGCCGGACAGCAGAGCCTGGGCCACGAAGACCCGGGAGCTGTTTCGGTTTCTCTGATATTCAAAGGCTTTATGAAAGGAGCATTGAACGATGGTGGATAGGGATAAGAGCAGCGAAACGAGCAAGGACTTTTATGTGGATGTGCCGGCTGAGACGCCGGGTTTCTTCCTGAAGGGCTCGGCGCACCTGAATTGGGGTATGAAGAACCGGCTTTCCCGGATATTCAATCCGAAGAGCGGAAATGCGGTCATGTTGGCCTTCGACCACGGCTATATCATGGGGCCTACGTCGGGCCTGGAGCGGATCGACCTTAGCATTCCGCCCCTGTTGCCCTATACCGATTGCATGATGTGCGCCCGCGGGGCTTTGCGAGCATGTATCTCGCCCGAGGTCGACATACCCCTCGTCATGCGATGCAGCACCGGCGCGACGATCCTCAAGGAATTGAGCAACGAAGTCATCGGTGTGACCGTTCAAGACGCAGTTAGCATGAATGCCGCCGCAGTCACAACGCAGGCGTATATCGGCGGCGAGTACGAAAAGGAAACGCTTGGCAATCTGGCTCGTCTGATCAACGAAGGCAACCTCTACGGCGTTCCGACCCTGGGCGTAACCGCGGTGGGGCGCGAACTTGTGCGTGATGCCCGCTATCTTGGGCTCGCTTCTCGCGTAGTCGCTGAGTTGGGCGTTCATTTCGTCAAGACTTACTATTGCGAGCCGGGATTCGATGAGGTCGTGGCTGGCTGCCCGGTTCCGATAGTCATTGCAGGGGGCAAGAAGATCCCCGAGCCGGATGCCCTGGCCATGGCCTACAAAGCAATCGATCAGGGGGCTTCGGGCGTCGATATGGGGCGCAATATCTTCCTTGCCGAAGATCCTGTCGCTATGATTCAGGCTGTCCGAGCCGTTGTCCATGACGGCGAAAAATCCGATAAGGCATACGATCTTTACCAGACTTTGAAGCATGAAAAAGAATAGGACCGGGAGGCAAATAATGACGCAAAGTAATCAAGAATCAACTCGTCGAGATGTTCTAAAGTACTCTGTTGCCGGTGCTGCGGCCGCAATAACATCGGCTGGCTGTACGAGTATAGGGGGCCGTGTGGAGCTGAATCCAGGTAATGCGGCTTTCTACGGCTCCGACCTCGCTTTTTCAGCGAAATCGGCCAAGGATGCGTACTATGCAATGATGGAAGCCTTCGGCTATCCGATCTCGGACGTGCTCAAGACCGACGAATTTTGGGTATGCGACTTCCTTCAGCGCGATTTCGAGAAGCTCGGTATGGGGGGCATATTCTGGATCAACGCCAAGGGAGTGTACGGCGAGAACGGTGTCAAGGTCTACGCCGGCGGGTTCAAGGCCGACAAATACGGCTATCTGGGCCATGAGATTTACCTTCTCCCCGGCCAGGTGCTTCCTGAGCATCGCCACGTCGGCGGAAATGAGGGCTATGGGCCTAAGATGGAATCGTGGCATGTCCGGTATGGGTCGGTCGAGTTCTTCGGAGAGTATAAGGGCGCCGGCGACGAGAAGTTGATCACCGAAATGCCCGCAAAGGATCGACCCTGGGGCTGCGGCGAGAGTTGGTTCAAGTCGAAGTACGTCGCCAGGCGAACCGCCAGGGCCGGGCAGCTTTACACGCTCGAAGATCCTGAATCCTGGCACTTCCAGCGGGCCGGGGTGAGCGGCGCGATTGTCAGCGAATATGCGACCTACCATAACCATGTGGAATTCAGCAAGCCGGGTATGGAGTTTGCCAGTTCTCAAGCCGTCTGATTCGTATTGCTTACAGCCGAGCCCGGCAGATCCAATGGATCCGGAGGAACGGGAACGTCACCGGCATCTGCCATGCCGGAGGGCACGCCCATACAGTTCAAAAACTCATCCAAGGACAAACGCCTGCTCATAAAGAAGTTAATAGGTGAATTTTCAGCCGGTGATTTAACATCTGAATCATCGAGCGACGTTATTCTGTCGGAGATGCAACAACCTCTACGCTGATTTTCGGGCGGTTTGGCGATGTACGAGGTTGGCTCCCATCGTACTTTTCAGCGATGAGTTCATGATACCATTTCTTGACCATATCGGGCGTGAACTGCTCTGTGCATTGCCCCAGCATTTTTCGGCTGAGGCGTTGGGCTTTAGGCTGCAATCCGCCACGACGACAGCATGGAATTCCAGCCCGCTTTTTGGCGGTTCACCCAAATGCTGTTGTCATATCTTCTTTCTACCCTGCTTAGCCCCGAGGCTGCGAACGACATCAGGCCGAAGCTAACCTATTCTTCCGCTGCTTGTCGTGTGGCGATGGGTACATACCCCGCCTCCAGGCCCGGCGGCGGGGTTACAATCAAGGCCGGGTCAATATCCGCCAGTTTTCC
>JAFGTU010000068.1 GCA_016933985.1 Sedimentisphaerales bacterium
AACGGGGGCGGCTATGCAGGTTTTTGCGCGGGTGCGTACCTGGCCTCGAACAACTACACATGGTCTCTAAAGATAATCGACGCCAGGGTAATTGACCGCAAGCATTGGAAGCGCGGCACAGGCGAGGTAAAGATCGAATTGACCTCGAAGGGCCGTCGCCTTTTCACAGAGAAACCCGGGCTGATCGACATTCACTACGCCAATGGGCCGTTGCTGGCGCCTGATGAGGACCCAAACATCCCCGACTTCGAGACCCTGGCCCGGTTCCGCACAGAGATAAACAAAAACGGCGCGCCCGAGGGTGTAATGAAAGATACGCCGGCCATGATCGCCGGGCGATTCGGCAGGGGAAGAGTTTTCTGCTCAAGCCCGCACCCGGAATACACCGACGGCCTCGAGCACCTAATCGACAAAGCAATCCGTTGGGCCGCAGGTAGATAACCTCTTAAGGCAATATCGGTCGCACATGATATACCCGCGGGACTGCCGCATCTCGCGGGATCGGCATTGCTATTAGCGTGCAAGTTTCATTTGCGAAGTGGGGCAGACGTCGATGAGTTCGAGGGCCTGCTTAATGAAGATCTCGCCGGTCATTTCGTCGAGGCAGGTCCTGGTTATGTAATCGTAGCGGTCGAAGCTGTCGTAATCGATCTTTGTCAGGATGTAGCCGAAGGCGTCGTTGGTCAGGCCGAAGAGCAGGATCGATGCAGTTATGCTGCGTGTCGGTCTCATATTGCGTTACCCCGGGGGCATTTCCAGTGGCGGAAACTCTGCGCTCCTGGCCTTTCTTATCCAGCTTGGGGCCCCATAGACGCCGGCTTTGGTATAGTCGAACGGCTCAAAGCCAATCTGCCAGACGGGGGAATCATTCGGCAGCCGAAAGTCGAATTCCTGCGGATTTGTGAACAGCGGATCTGCAACAATCGAATTCTTATCGTGCTCTGTTTCCTTGCGCCAGTCTTCGAGCTTCTTACCGACGAAGTCGACTTCCTTGCCCGTTGCGTCCCAGTAACAGTTGTTGTCCATATTGATTTTGACCTTCGTCCATGGCCCGGAGAGGAGAACGCCCTCATTGAAATAGACGATGTTGTTCTCGAAGGTGAAAGAAAGGTGTTCCTCGACTCGCGTGGCCTGGACCTGGTAGAGCTTGCTGAACGCGAAGATATTGTTGCGTATGGTGTTTTCTTTGCCGTAGTGCTGGTGGAAGCCGCCTGTTTTGACGTTATAAACCAGATTCCTCTCCATGACGATTCCCGTGCTGCCCTCGTCGGTGTAGAGTCCCCAGCCGCCGTAAGAGTAGGCGTAAATATCGTGGAAGACATTATCGCTGACGACCGTTCCTTCCGATGGCCCCAACGTGTAGATGCCGCCCATGTCGCTCAAGACGCCCTGGCCGATATGATGAACGTTATTGAAGCGGATGGTATTGCGTTTTGCCGGGCTCTCGGCATAGCCCCATCGCCAGCCGACGGAAATGCCCGTGTAAAAAAGGTCGGCTATCTCGTTATGCGTTACGGTGTTATCGCCGCTCTGGCCTATCCATACCCCGACGGCACAAGGGAAAATCCGCCCACCTGAACAGATGATGTTGTTATCCGCGGTAACATAGCTTGTTTGCTCCTGTTCCTTGCCCGGTATGGATGTTTCGCCGATTCGCACGCCACCGGCGCCGAAGTCGTAGATGTAGCACTTCCGGACCGTGCAATCGCGGCAGCCCTTGCGAAACCAAACACCGTATCTGCCGAAATGGCTGAACTCGCAGTCCTCAATTACGACATTGCGCGCGCCGTCGGCCAGGACGACCGCATCGATGGGCGAGGCCGCCTGGCTCGCTTCAAAACCTCCCGGCGGCGTTAGATACTGACTGTGGCTGAACTTCAATCCCTTGATGTTCACGTGCTCGACGTATTTCTGGTTATCAACGTCGCCGGCAATGATGATGAACTTCTCCACGACTGGTGCGACAATCTCGCTTTTTGAGGGACTCTCGCCCGGCAGGGGGGAATAATATAGCGTTCCGTTGCGACTTAGGAACCATTCGCCCGGAGAGTCGAGCGCGCGTTTGAAGTTCTCCAGGATATATGGCGTATTCTTGCCCCAGGGATTCCAGGACTTCATCTGCCTGCCGTCCGTGATTATCGTATTGGCATCGGCATCGACGGCGTCGATGAACCTCGTTGTGTTGTCCCATTTGTGATAGATTCTTATTGTGACGTCGTTCAATTCCGTCTTGTCCAGCTTCAGGAGCGGCTGGATGTCCTCCTTCGCGATGGTGACCGTCTGGCGCATTTCAGCACCGGCCCTGCCTTGACCCGTTTCAAGCTTATTCTCGCTCACGTTCTGCATGTAGTGGTAGAACTTGTTGGGCGTCCTGGCCCGAACTGCCCGGCGTCCATTGACCCATAATTGCTCGAAGTACAATTTTCCAGATGCGACTTCGGGAATATGTACGCTCCAGAGCCCGTCGAAGCCGGGCTTGAAGCCAACCACCCTTCGTCCGCCGGAGAAGATGGCGTCCGCCCGCGAACCGGCCTCGTAAGTGATGGGACATTCCTTTGTCCCGCTATCCTGAGCGGTGAGAGTAAAAGGTTCGGCCAGGGTGTAAGAGCCGCCCTCAACAAGAACGTGCACAGGCTCGGTAAGAGGCCCGCTTTCTTTGAGTTCGCGAATCTTGTCGCGTGCCACGGTCAGCGACGCCAGAGGCCCATCCGTCCTCGGCCCATTCGGTTTGGAAATTTTCCCGGACCAAAGATCGTTTCCCATCGGGGAAACGTAGAATGTCACCGCATTGGTCCAATTCGTCGCTGAGAACAATACCGCTAAACAACATATCAGCCTTTTCATTTCAGACTCCTTCCAAAGTTTTTTAGCCGCAGTTGACGACTGTCGGCAGGCTCAACAACACCATCCTTCTTTCTTATGACTCGTTGACTATTCTAATGCCGTCGAGATAGAACACCGTTTTGTTGGTCGCATTACTGGTAAAGCCGACCCAGGTCAGCTTCTCAAATCTCGGCGTGCCGTTGTTCAATCCTTGAAACTCTCGCGTTTTTTGATCGGCCAATGTCACCTTGAGATCCCATGTGCCCACGCCCTGATTCTGCAATGGTGCGGACACCTCGAAATGGACCCATTTCCCGATCGGCAGCTCCATCAGACCCTTCTCCCGGACCTGGAGCCTGGTTCCGTTTACCCAGAAGCTCGGGCCGATCTTGTAGGGCGAGTCTCGCCAGTCGCGCCATTCGTGATTGATCTGCACGCCTACTTCTATCCGCATATCGAATGAGCATCGTGTCAAGCCCTCGGCGTGATTGGGACTATAGACCAGATGCGGATTGTACGCGTGTTGCAGGCCCGGCGCATCGAGTATCTTAAGGCTGTGCTCTCCGTCGGCTGCCGTCTCGTCCGTTACGGCTATCGAATCGCCTTTCCTCTCCGTGTTGGCCTGAGCATTGGAAGGCTTCGAGCCGATATTTGTACGCTCGAAGTTGTCGAGGATTGAAACCGGCGGCGGCTCCGGCGCTATTTCGAGAGGCGGATATTCCCGGCTCTTTGCTTTCTCTATCCACGCCCGGCCGCCATAGACGCCCGCCTTGGTGTAATCGAACGGCTTGAAGCCGATCTTCAGGGCGGGGGAATCGGGCTTCAGGCGGAATTCGCCGTTTTTCGGATCGACAAAAAGCGGGTCTGCGATTATTGAATTCTTATCGTGTCCGGTTTCGTTTCGCCAATCGTCAAGTTTCTTGCCGACAAAGTCCGCATCCTTGCCTGTTGCGTCCCAGTAGCAGTTGTTGTCCATATTGATTCTAACCTGTGTCCACGGTCCCGACAGCAGCACGCCCGTATCGTAATACACGATGTTGTTCTCGAAGGTGAAGGAAAGATGCTCCTCGACGCGACTGGCCTGGATCTGGTAGAGCTTGCTGAAGGCGAAGATATTGTTGCGGATGATGTTCTCCTTGCCGTAGTGTTGGTGGAAGCCGCCTGTCTTGACGTTATAGACGAGGTTGTTCTCCATCACGATTCCCGTGCTGCCCTCGTCGGTGTAGAGTCCCCAGCCGCCGTAGGAATAGGCATAGACGTCGTGGAAGATATTGTTGCGGACGACGGTCCCTTCGGATGGACCCAACGTGTAAATCCCGCCCATATCGCTGAGGACGCCCCAGCCGATATGGTGCACGTGATTGAAGCTGAGGTTGTTGCGTTTGCCCAAGCTATCGGCATAGCCCCATCGCCAGCCGACTGAGAGACCCGTGTAGTAGAAGTCGCCGATGTCGTTATGGGTGACGGTGTTGTCGCCGCTCTGTCCTATCCATACTCCGACGGCTTCGGTATAAGTCCGCCCGCCGGCCTGGATAATATTGTTATCGACGGTGATATGGCCCGTCTGCAACTGCTCATCATCGCGAATTGCCCCCTCTCCTATGCGGACACCGCCGGCGCCGAGATCGTGCAGATAGCTTCGCTGGAGCCGACAGTCGCGGCAGCCTTTGCGGAACCAAACCGCGTGGTCGGCGGTATGGCCGATCTCGCAGTCCTCGATGGCAATGTTGCGTGCGCCGTCGGCCATTACCGCGGCCTCGGTCACAAAAGCGGCCTGGAACGGTGCATAGCCCGTGCGCGGCAGCAGGTAGCGGTTGTGCTCGAAGACTAATCCCTTGAGGTTAATGTATTCAACGAACTGCCCGGCTTCGGGATTACCTTCAAAGACGACGAGCTTCTCGGCCACCGGGGCAAATACCTCGGCCTTTGTCATATCTTCGCCGGGCCTGGGTTCATAGTACAGCGTCCC
>JAFGTU010000069.1 GCA_016933985.1 Sedimentisphaerales bacterium
GTCTTCTGCGCGCCGGCGGCAGCGGTGCCGCCCAGGCCCGCTCCGATTCCCTGGCCTATAGCCGTGGCGACCGACTTAATGCCGTCCTTGGTACCGTCGGCCATGTAGTTGAATGTGTCTTTGCCGACGGGGGCGATCTCGCCGGCCTGGTAGCGGGCGATCTTGCTCATATAACCCATCGACGAAAGTACGATACCCACAAACAGCAAAGGCATCCCCACAAACGGGCACCAAGCGTATTTAGGGGATCCGTGGCTCGCAAAAACCGAGGAGAATCCAACTACAATGAAAATCAGGCCCGTGATCGCGACTATCGGCCCGACTATTCGCAAGATGTTTCTTACACCGCGATGGCCCGGATCAATCTTCTCCTCTTCCATAATTCCTGCCCTGACATAAGTTCTGTGCCCTCAAAACGTACAGCCGACATCGCTGCACTCAAATACCAATACGCATGGTACAGCAGAATCTTGCGCGGGAAAAGCCAAAAAGGGGGGAAATATCGAGCTTGGCGGCGCAATCTGTCGATATTCTGATTGACTTGTTGCGCGCCAGAGGCCAATATTCAAGTCGCATTTACGCTTGTCTCGAGTAAGCGTTCTTCACTCTGACGCAAAATGTGAAAGGGCGGAAAATGTGTGACACATGTGGTTGCAAGTCCGGCAAGAAGAAGAAAGCCAAATCCAAGCCGAAGGCCAAGGCCAAGCAGAAAAAGAAGTAGGAGTGGACGGTTGAGTGCGGCCTGATGTCAGTCAGAGGGGATATTCTGCGCATGCAAGCAGGGCCGGCAGCCTTCCTCATCTGCCACAAGGGCACAAAGATAAAGACCAACTGCGAATTAACAAAGTATTACGAAAGGGACCGGCGCGCGGTTAGATGGGGGCTTGTATGGGTGTTATGGTCAAGGATTCGAGCGACAACGTGGTTCAGTATTCGTTGTTGAGGAATCTGATTAGCTGATCGGGGACGTAGTCGGCGGCGAAGGTAAGGATGTCGTTGACCTCGGACTTGGACAGGTCGCCTTTGACCTGTCGATTGTTGATCTCGACATTGACGATAATTCCGAACATTGTGTCGTGTTCGGGCATATCTGCGGCGCTGCCGCGGCTGCGCATCACGTGCGTGGGGCGGACGTCGAGATTGATATTCTTGTCTTCGCTCGGGGTTTCGAGATGGATGTTGATGTTGGCGAGCCTTTCTCGCCAGATGTCGCTCTTGAGGTTGCTGGCAATTATTTCGAGGGAGTTGAACTGGCCGGTGTCGAAGACTAATTCATGAATCACTCCGAGGCGGCGGACCTGCCGATCGGAAAATCTGCTGCGCAGCTCGTCGAGGGCCTTGCGGAATATTCTGTCTTTGTCGCCGAGATGGACATCCTGGGGCTGGTCGATATAGATTCGCTCGGGGAATGTGAAGAGCGGGCCGCGGGCGGTGAGGACGAAGGTCGGCATATCGACGCGGCGGCTGCCCGCCAAGGCGAAATTCTTCTGGATGCGGAGCTGGTTGGGGCCGGAAAGGAGGGTCTCGAAGACCTCCGGGGCCTGCTCGATGAGCCAGTTGCAGTAGTCCTGCAGCTTTGTCTTTTCGTCGGCCAGGCCGATGCCCGGCTGAATTTGCACGCCGTACTTGACCACGTGCTGCGATATGTGCTCTACATCAAATTCATAATTCATATCACCGGCCGCCCAAATCCATACCTTTCCAAGTTTCCTGCGCAGAACAGTGTACAGCCCCAATCCCCACAAGTCAAAAAAATCCGCTTTACCACGTTACGAACCCCTCCCACTCTTGGAGTGGTTCCAATGGCTTGGCTACGGATCCAGATAGGGCGCCCGGCAGCGCAGCGCATCCTCAATCTTCCTGTTCAGACTAAGCTCCTTCAGTCTTATTGCCATAGGTTGAATACTGACCTCGTAGCGGCGAGCCAGCGTCGAGCACACCTTGTCGGGGATAAGGTTGATATCCCAGCCAAAACTCCTGACCAAAGCCTCATAGATCTTGGCGGTGTCTTCCGGCAGCGTTCTCAAAGGCATGAGTATCGCGCCGGCAAAGTAGTTTGCATTCCGCTCGATGAAATTGTATGCGTTCTTGATGCGGGTGTTTAGGGCTATGGCGTCTTCAACGGTTCGACAATCTCTACAAATTTGACAATGAAGAACGACATGGCCAAACTCGTGAGCAATTGAGAAATTGGCCCGGGCATAGTGTGAGTCGAGGGTGTCCTCATCGACCAGAATATCGAAATGGCCGTTGGATTTGCTTATTAGCACGGCCGCGACTTTGAACTTATCTTCAAGAAGTTCAGCCGGGACGATATCGTCGATAGAGTTGTGTTGATAGACGAGTCTGTCAATATCAATTGGTATCTCTATCCCTTCGGGAAAAGCTCCTGAGAGAATCTCCATGGTTCTGCGCTCTATTTCAGCGTCGCTGTATCTCCCAACATGCGATGGCTCCATCCATCAATTCCTCAATAGAGTCTCTTAACGTATTCGGTTAATTCCCTAAGTTGTTCTTCGCTGAGCTGCTTATTGGCAACAGTCCTAACCAAGACCGGAACGCCTGCCTGATTCTTGACGACATCAGCAACGTCAGCAGGTATGCGGTTTTTCGCCTCCGCAGCCAGATCAAAAAGCTTTTCTCGACGAGGGTCATTCCTCGCAAGTCCCAGAGCATCACATATTTCCACGATCGTCTTTCGATTAGCTGGCGGCGAAACGCGATCACGCTCAATGTTGCTCAGATTTGAAGGCTTCATATTTATCAGATCCGCAAATGCACGCAACCCAATATCGGCCTCTTTCACCCTTATTTCCTTCAATAAACCCCCGAAGGTTTTTTTTGCCTTCACATTACACATTTCCGTACCTCCTTTTTGACCTGTTTGGCTTACAACTGTTATATATATTATATAACATATCGATCAACAGTCAACAGGTTCTTGAGTTTTTTTCACTTTCTTCCGTTATCTATGGCCACATATCTTCACAATTTCCTATTCAGTAGCATCTGGCAGCAGTTTTTATAGGGCGTTCGTGGTTTATGAAGAAGTATCTGAGGGCGTCAATTGGGTGGTCGTAGATTCCGTCTTTTTGGGGTAGCTCGACGGGGTTGAGCCGGTCGGGGTAGTGGTAGCACTGCATCGCCTCTATCAGGCGGGGGCATTTGGGTGATATTATGAGCGAGCTTCGACCGTCGCCGGAGCGTATAGCCCGGCGGATGAGCTCTATGCCCTCGACTATGGCGCTCCTCCTGAATCGCGTCGCTATGCCGAGCGTCCGCAACTCGCGGACGACGCTCGTGCCGGTAACGTCGTTTGCCCCGGCGCCGGCGGGGTCGCAGAAGGTCGCGGCCACCTGCTCTTCGGCGACAGGCGTGCGGCTCTTTATCTCGGCGGCGTGGACGTCAATGGTGGCCCGGCTGCGGATGTATTCGTCTATAACGCGGACGACGCCGTCGGGATCGACCTGTATCCACAGGCAGACGAACGGATTTACAAAGCCGAAGTCCAGGGCTCGATAGAGAGGCAGGTTGGGGTCGTAATCGATGGGCTTGACGTGAATCTGCGGGTCGAAGTCGGCGAAGACGATGTTGTCCAGCGACGGCCTTTTGCATAGCATCTCAGCTTCGAATCCGGCCCTGCTGGCGCGGCGCATTTGCGTAATGCAGTCGTCGATTTTGAGGTAGCCGTCGGCTCGTTTTGCCCTGCCGGCGCAGTCGGGCCATAGCGGGCACTGCGAGCAGGTTCTGCCCGTGCATTTCTCGATCACCTCGAACATGCACCACTTGAAGACCGGCGCATTGAATTGCGGGGCCGAGGAAACGACTCGCTGCATCAGGCCGTAGGGGCGGTGCATCGTGCTGATAAGCTCCATCGCGGCGATTAGATTGGCGGTGCTTTGCGTGGTGAACTTGGCCGCTGCGAAGACGGCCTCGTCGAAGAGCTCGACCTCGTCGCAGCGGAGCTTCTGGATGTGCTGGCCGCGGACGCTCATCGGCGA
>JAFGTU010000544.1 GCA_016933985.1 Sedimentisphaerales bacterium
AGACCTTTATGCTCCACTACAACTTTCCCCCCTATGCCGTCGGAGAGTGCGGCGCAATCCGCGGCCCGGGCAGACGCGAAATTGGCCACGGCGCGCTTGCCGAAAAGGCGTTGATCGGCGTCAGGCCGGCCAACGATGATTTCGCCTATACTATCAGGATTATCTCCGACATCACCGAATCAAACGGTTCGAGTTCAATGGCCTCCGTCTGCGGCGGAACGCTTGCTCTGATGGACGCCGGCGTCCCCATCAAGAGGCCCGTCGCAGGCATATCCATCGGAATGGTAACCGCCGCCGACAACAGCAGATACGAGCTGCTCACCGACATCATCGGAGAAGAAGATCACTTCGGCGATATGGACTTCAAAGTCGCCGGGACAGCCAACGGAATCACAGCCATACAGCTCGACATCAAGGCGGAGGGACTCGAGCACAAAATCATGGTCGAAGCCCTCCAGCGAGCGAAAACCGCTCGTATGCAGATTCTCGACCGCATGGCACAAACCATCGACAAGCCCAGGCCCGAATTGAGCACCTATGCACCCAAGCTAATCAGCATTGAAATCGACCCCGAATTCATCGGAAAGGTAATCGGCCCCGGAGGAAAGGTTATCAAGGGCATACAGGAAGAAACAAAAACGACTATCGAAATCGAAGAGGATGGGACCATTTACATAAGCTGCGTCGGCGGCGACGGACATCTGAAGGCAAAAGAGATTATCGAGCTGATGACGACGCCCCCGCAGGTTGGCCGAATATACGAAAAGGGCAAAGTCGTCTCCGTGAAGGACTTTGGCGTATTCGTCGAGATCACCCCGGGAGTCGAGGGCCTATGCCATATCAGCGAGCTTAGCGACGGATACGTTAAGAGCGTCGATGAGGTCTGCAAGCAAGGCGATTTGATACCCGTCAAGCTCCTGTTAATCGACGACCAGGGCAGGTTTAAGCTGTCACGCAAAGCCGCTCTCAAGGAAATGGGAAAGTCGTCGCAAGGCGAAAAACCAAAGACAGGCAAATCCGATCACGACAAGAATAGGGAAAAACAATAGTAGCCCGTAACGATTGCTTTTGTGGATTTCGTCATTGAGAGGAGGCCGAAGGCCGTCGTGGTGTTCGCCGCCCGTGTATTTCGCCGGGCCAATTACGTTCTGCGGGATTGCCCGGCAGAGGGAACGACAAGTGCAGCAGTTCGCAATCGGCTTTGTTCTTGCTTTGCTGACCGTAGTGCCGGTCCTCGCCTATTTTCTACACAGGCGAATATGCGGCCTGCAAAAAAGCCGCAACGACAATATCGAACAGCTCACGGAAGTGAGCAGGCTCACCGGCGGCCTCGCACACGAGATCAAAAACCCGCTCTCCACGATTAAGGTCAATCTAAAGCTGATTGCTGAGGACCTCGCTCGCAACAAGGGCGCCAAGTCGCCTGCCGAGCCTTCGCAAAATACCGACAATGGCCGTACAAGGGCGATTCGCAAGATTGCAGTGGTTCAGAAGGAAGCCGACAGGCTCGAACAGATACTCGACGGATTCCTGCGATACATCGACCGCGCCGAGATGCATCCGGCCCCGGCAGACGTCAACGAGATCATCGGCGATATGATCGATTTTTTCTCTCCCCAGGCCCACTCCCACTCGATAACCGTTCGCCAGGCCCTCAACAAAACACCGCTGATTTGCAAAATCGACGCCGATATGTTAAAACAGGCCATATTGAATCTCTTTATTAACGCCCAGCAGGCTATGGATAAGGGCGGCGAACTAATGATAAGAACCGAGCAGCAGAAGAACCTGGCCGTTATTAGCATTAGCGATACAGGATGCGGAATTGCCGCCGACAGGCTCCCGCGAATCTTCGACGCATACTACTCATCCAAGCCGCGAGGCAGCGGGCTGGGCCTACCCACCGCAAAAAAGATTATCGCGGCCCATAACGGCGTTATAACGGCCCAGAGTGAAGTGGGGAAGGGAACTGCATTCACGATAAAGCTGCCTCATTGTTCGGCTTGAGGTGTATTTCAATTGAGTATTTTCTATTGATTATTGATTACTTGATAATAGGTGGTTGGACCCGGTTTACTAAAATCAACGCTGAGGCCAAGAGGAAGATCTAAAAATGGACCGGATAACTTTAGTTCGACGAGAACCACTTAACCGCTCAGGAGCAACGACATGAAAGGTGACAAGCAAGCAGCCATCAGTCTTACGCGCCGCGAGGCATTACGCATCGGACTCGGAACACTCCTCGGCACGGCGGTTGCGACGGGCACGCGGGCGGCGGAGGGGGTCGCGACCGGACAAGAACGCCTGGCCCTTTCGTTCTGGATCTGGGCGTTGTGGGACACGGGACCTAACCGCATCGTCAACGAATTCGAAGTGCGTGTTGCAGAGGCGGTTGAGCGCGGCTTCAACTGCCTCCGAATCGAAGGCGGTGCAGGAATCACGCATGACGCGGAGGGGCGGCCGCGCGGCGAACTGGAGTTCTATCCAGTCCTTCCGGGCCATGATCTTCTTACCCGCGGGCAGCAGCACATGACCGGCGGTCGCGTCGATCTGCTCAAACGCCTGATCGAGCTGTGCA
>JAFGTU010000545.1 GCA_016933985.1 Sedimentisphaerales bacterium
GGGATTTGCTTGGTGAATCCGAGGTGGAGCTTGAGGGGATTGAGGAGGAATCCGAGCTTGTTCTGGACGGGCGTCAGGCCGAGCGCGGCCAGAAACCCGCAGACAAGGGCTCCATACGCACCGACCTTGCTTGCCCGCTTCCAGTAAAGCCCGAAGACCAGCAGGGCGATCGCGCCTGTGAAGTAGATTGCCCCGGAGATTGCCATATAGTCCCACAAGTCCTGGCCGAGCGGATACCATAATCCCCAGACTAAGATGAAGATGCCGATAGCGACGATGAAGACGCGGGTCAGCAGCAGGCGGGTCCGCGAGGACAACCCCTTTTTGAACCACGGAGCGACGACGTCCTGGGTAAGGACGGAGCTCCAGCAGAGCAGGTAGCTGTCGTGCGTTGACATAAAGGCGGCCAACATGCCCGCTGAAACGATGCCAATAAGCCCTGCGGGGAGGATTTGGCTGAGAAAGACGGGCATTGCGAGCAGGGTAGTTTGTGAATCGGCATCGCGCCCGGCGGGGAGGAAGATTTCCTTCAACTCCGCGTGCCGGAAAGCGAAGACAAACGCGCAAATGCCGAGAAAATAGGGCAGCAGGAAACGCATGAGGAAACCGATGGAAGACCAGAGGTAGAGCCTCTTTACGGTGCGGGTGTTCTCGGCTGAGCAGGCGCGAATGACGGCTGTCTGCCAGACCGCACAGCTTACCAACCCCAAAAAGAACATCCATACGACGTATGGAGCGCCGAAGCCCTCGCTGCTGAAGGGGTCGAAGCCTGAGCGGCCTTTGACTTGGGATACGGTTTGGACAATGCTGCTCCATCCCAGGTATTTGATCGAGAGCAGGCTGGCAGAGAGCAGCCCGAGCGACAGAATCACGAACTGAATATAGTCGAGGACAACCACCGAGACCATCCCTCCCAGCGTGGTGTAGAGAAGGACCATCGCCAGGAGAGTGGTCATTATGATTTTGAGATGGACGTCTCCGGTTAAGCCCGTGATTCCCATAACAAAGAGGGAGCCGGCCTTTAGAAACATCCCCATATTGAGTATGCCGGAGAAGGCCAGTATGATGCCGCCGAGTATGCGGACGCCTCGTCCGAAGCGCCTCTCGTAGAATTCGGGGATGGTCATGATGTTCAACCGGCGCAGAGGCACGACGATGAACCCGGTCAATCCGACCATGAGGGTGACGATAGCGGCGGCCAGCGCGATGTGAAAGGCGGCGAAGCCGCCTGTGAAGCCCTTTTGTGCCGAGTACATTACAGTGACCAGGCCGAGTTCAGTGCCGATCATCGTGGCGACGGCGAGAAAGGTCCTAAGGCCTCGCCCGGCGACCATGAAATCCGTGACGTTGCTGACGTAGCGTCTTACGTAGATTCCGACAGCGACTACGGCCATAAGATAGCCGATAACGATACACCAGTCTATGGTGCTGAAATTGGTTTCAATACCGAGGGCGTTCAAGTCCATATCAATCCTCGTTGCTAAAACACATTGGCAACATGTTCTCAGGGCGTCTCTGTCAGGGCCTTTTTGCAGAGCTCCCGGTACTCGTTCTGTTCGCCGGGGCTTTCGGACCCTTCTGCTCCGGTCTTCCACGCCGAGCAGGCGTCGTCGATGCGTCCGAGGCCCTGCAATGCCATTCCTTTCCAGTATTGCGCCGGCGCTTCGCGTGGCTTGTTCGAGCGGCCGACGCCTATGTTGTCCGGATACGTCAGCGCAGCCTCGAAGTCCTGCAAGGCCGCCGTGTAGTCTTTCTTTCTCAGGCGTTCGCAGCCTCGTCCTATGTGGGCCTTGTTGAAGAGGTCCCATGTGATCGTCTGCCCCTCCCAATTGACGAAGTAAGGCGTGGATTCGAGCAGAGCAATCGCGTCGCCGTAGCGTTTTTCGTCCACATACCCCTGGGCGAGCATGATAATCACGTCGGCTCGCCTGATCTTCTCGAACGGTGCAGATTCGAGCGCCTTTACCGCGTCGGGGCGTCTGTCCGCGGTGAGAAGGATGTCGGCCAGGTCGCGGTAGAGGGTTTGATCTTTCGGGCGAGCGGCTATAGCCTTGCGGTATAGCTGCTCGGCCTTGGGCAGATCCTGCTCCACCGTCCAGGCATACAGGCCGAGGTTGCGAAATGCGACGCTCAGCGACCCATCCAGCTCGGCGGCCTTTGCCCAGTGGTCGGCGGCCTCCTCAAGCCGGCCGAGATGGCCGGAAAGATTGCCGATGTGCAGATGAGCGTAGGCGTCATCGGGTCTTTTGGCGAGGGCGTACTTGAATATCTCCGCGGATTCGGGCCGCGATGGAAAGACATAGTCTGTGCAAGCCCTGCCGGCCTTGTCGAGGAAGGCTTCGGCTTGGTGGCCGTCTGACTGCAGCGAGGCGAAGTAAGCGAGGTAGTATAGCACGATGGGATTGACCTGGTCCTGCGGCGCTGCTTCGACGCACACCGCTTCGAGCAGCCTGACGGCTTCCTTCACCAGCCCCACCTCGGCAAAGACAAGGGCGGTCTCGATCATCTCGAAATCATCCTCGCCCACGAATGCCCTCGCTTCGCGGGCGAAGTGCTCGAGTTCATTCTCGCCTTGCAGCGCCAGCAGGGCTTTTGGGATTAGGTCTATCGGGTTTTCGGCGGCCCTCTGTTTGGCTGTCTTGCAGGCGGCTTTTGTATTTCCAGCCGCATATATCGCCAGCAGGAGATGGTTCGCCGCTTTCGAGTCCGTCGGATTCATCGCAGATGCTTGCTGAAAGGCTTCTATGGCTTTTGAATGATCCTGCAGGGTCATGTAGGTGCGCCCGGCCAGGTCATACCCGAGCGACGCCGTGCCGGGGCATCTGACGGCTCTGTAGGCGCAGCGAAGCGCCTCGGTGGCGTTTGCGAGCCTCAAGTTACTTACTCCGAGGAAGTACCATGACAATCCGTCTGTAGCATCGCGTTCGAGGGCTTTTTCGAGCTGTTCAATCGCTTTTTCATAAAGCCCGGCTTCAAAATCAAGCACCGCCAGTGCTCTGAGCGCGGGTGAATACTGCGGGTCGTCGGCCAGGGCCTTTGCATAGTACTCGCGCGCACTCTTGCGGTTTGTCGCGAGGTCGTGCTTTCGGCCCCTTAGGAACTTCTCTTGAACGCTTAGCTCTTCATCCGGCTTTTGGGCGACTTCGCGCGGATAGACCTTGTGAATAGGCAGCGGCGTATCGAAGGCAGCGAGAACATCGCCGTCCTCTGCCTTGATTGTCACGCTGACGGCGGCATCCGCAACGTTTGGCAGTGTTACGGTTGCTGCGGCGAGAGGGGAAAGGTCCAGACGCTCTCTGAGTAGCTCCCGCTGCCCATTCGAGAGTGCGCAAACCGAGCCCGGGAGCTTGGATGTTGCGATTATGCGGAGTTGAAGCTTGCCGCGATCGCGAATGGTCTGGACGGCTATATCCTTTGTGGCATATTCGAACCCGTCGCCAAGTCCGTGCACGGGGTACCAGCATTCCCGCCAGGAGACTTCTTCTCTGGGCAGGAGCATTCCGTAGTCGGATTGGGTCGGCAGCGGGCCGGTCTGGACCTCGATATATGCGGTGCCGTCATCAGTGAGGTTCTTCTGGCTGACCAGGCCGAACTCCCATGTCCCCCAGGTCCAGGCCTTCTTCCCGCCGATCTTATGGTGGTCGCCCGCCTGCACGATTCCGCAGTCCGCATCGACATCGTAAGCCCCGAAGAAGTCGAACACACAATCAACCGAGAAGATCGACGCATAGGTCTCATAGTTCTTCAGCCAGGAGAGGTCCTTGCCCTTATGAATCGGCCAGGTGAAGAACTCGACGGCGCTGTGGTCGGTGCCCAGGGTCATCGGATATATGAAGCGTGTGCCGGGGCGATTGGGAAAGGCCGTGCAGTTCCAGAAGTAATAGGGACTTACTGCGTCCGTCGGATTGAAGATGCGAATCTGCTCGTCAAGATAGGCTTTTCCCGGATGCAGAGTCACCCTTGCGGTCCAGCGGGTTCGCTGAGTCTTTTCCAGATTACTGATTTCGAGGTATGCCGAGCCGTCCTTACCTGTGCCGATAAGGGCATCCACCGGCGAGAGGATGGTGACGGTGTGGCCTTGTGGGCCGGCGTTCCACTCGACTCCGCCGCTGATCCATGCGCCCCGCATCGCTATCATGCCGGGCTTGATTACGCTGTTGTAGTGGAACATCTCTTTGCCCTGCGTCTTGTCGAAAACAGAGTGGAGACGCCCGCCCAGCTCAGGCAGACAAGTGACCTTCAGGTATTCGTTCTCAAGGAACAGGGCTTTGTAGGTCCGGTCCTGCTTTGTCCTGGAGAGATGGTCCTGCATCGTGTAGGGATAGACAATCGAGCCTTTCACTGTAATCGAGAATTTTGCCTGGCTCTCCAGTGCCCACAGCTTGGGATTGACGTCATCGGCCCAGCCGTAGGTGGGAATCGTAACCATGCCCTCCCAGGCTTTTGTCTTTGCCCAGCCGGGCTCGGCGAGCAGAAGAAGACTGCCAAGAAACACAACGATATCAAGATTTCTGAACAAGCCTCTCATGATCGGCGCCTCACATTCTCACCGCTGCGGACAGTCCTTATTGCCCGCAAACGCGGCGTCAGTAGATTGTTTTTGTTTATGGAGCATCAATCCGTCGAAAAACATCCTCGACAACGTCGTTCATAGCCTCCTCTTGTTCGATAATTGATTGTACCAGTTTCATCTGCGTTCGGCTACGGTCCAGATTCTGGCGTTCGCGATGGACCTTGTAGTAGATATCGCCTGCCAGGTAGTCCGCGAGGAATCGAATCATCTGCTCGAAGGTAATTAGCTTGGCGGAAAAGGTCAGGTATTTCTTCTCAGCCGGTGTCAGAAAGGCGTGCGCTTCCTCTGCGAAGCCTTTGGCCAGCATCTCGAATCTCGATATCTGCATAGACACTTTCGAGAGGTCGCGTTCATCTTCTTCTGTCGGGCTTGTCGCCGTGCGGACCAAGTCGCCGAAATCATACAACGAAAGCCCAGGCATGACGGTATCCAGGTCGATTACGCACACGCCTTTATGTGTTCGGGCGTCCAGCATCACGTTGTTGATCTTGGCATCATTGTGTGCTATTCGGACCGGTATCTTGCCTTCGCCGACGAGGTTCGGCAGAACATCACAAATCTCAGCGTTCTCCAGGACGAATCTAATCTCGGCTGGGGCATCTTTGGCGCGATTGCAGGTGTCGCGATGCAGCACTTCTTGAAAATTCTTGAAGCGCTTTGGAGTCGTGTGGAAGTCGGGGATCGCTTTGTGTAGCAGCGGGCCAGGCAGGTCGATGAGCATCCGCTGGAACCAACCGAACATCCGGGCGACCTCATAAGCCATTTCGGGCGATTCGAGAGTGTCATAAGTAACAGCCTGTTCGATCCTGTTATAGACACGCCAGAAGTTGCCTTGGTCGTCCTCAAAGCAAGCATCGCCGTCATTTGTTTCGATGACGGTAAGCTGGCGCTGAGCGAGCTCCTCTGCTTGGTCGCGCAGCTTCCCGCGAATGTGAGTTGTCACGCGCCGGATATTCTCCATCATTGCCGCTGGATTGC
The DNA here is from genome assembly GCA_016933985.1 of Sedimentisphaerales bacterium. Classification (GTDB taxonomy): domain Bacteria; phylum Planctomycetota; class Phycisphaerae; order Sedimentisphaerales; family Anaerobacaceae; genus JAFGCD01. The sequence continues at coordinate 5,552 of JAFGTU010000545.1, forward strand.
GGAAGACCTGATGGTTTATTCGCTGCAGGATATAGCTTTTTCCCCCGTCATCCGTTTGACATCTCAGGGTGAAAGTGTCGTTGATGTGTCCGCTTCCAAACGAGGCAGCCTCGATTAGTCGGCCTTGGAGCATGAATTGTGAAGCTATGGATTCAATGTCGTATTCCATCATTTCTCCCAGAGCTTCTTTGGGTATATCCCATCGGCGATGAGCCGTGCGATACTCCGCTCGGCTATGTCCCTGTCTTTTTTGTAAGTAATGCCGAACCAATTATCGTGCGTCGGAAGCACCTTGACTTTTACATTCCCGGTTTTAACCAGGTCGCCAACCGCTGTGGGGATGAAGAATTCCGGTTTTTTCTCGTTTCCATGCCGCTTGAGGAAATCCCTGAATTGTCGCGATAAATGTGTGAATATCGAAGGGTGAAACCCCCACAGATTCATCGAGACCACCTCCTCGCCGCTCAGCGCGTGCACGGTTCCGTCATCATCGAAATAGCGCGCGGCACGCCCGTGTTTTTCCACGCGCGTGCGCTCGACAATGTCCCTCAGCAACAGGTCTTCGTCGCAATTACATACGCCGCGGGCGACACTTCCGTAATCACTGAGGGTATTTCCGAGGCGAAATCCCACCATCGCGCAGTGGTCCGGTGAAACCGCCGGTCCCGACAGGAATTGAGCCATCATTTTGAACGAGTCAATGCCGTAGTAATCATCCGCGTTGATAACAGCGAACGGCTCGTCGATGAGCTCCCCGGCTACGACGACGGCGTGGCCGGTGCCCCAGGGCTTCTCTCGGCCCGGGGGCAATGCGAAATTGCCAAGGGCCGCATCGAGTTCCTGGTAGGCGTAAGCGGTTTGAGCGACGCCGTCGAATTTGTCGCCTATTTTCTCCCTAAACGCATCCTCGAAATACTGCCGGATGACAAACACCAGCTTGCCGAATCCCGCCCGGATCGCATCGTAGATCGAATAATCAATGATGATCTCGCCGTTGGGACCGACCGGGTCGATCTGTTTGAGGCTGCCGTAGCGGGCGCCTAAACCTGCCGCCAGGATCAATAGTGTCGGCTTCAATCAATACCCCTCTCGGTTTCCTGATAAGGGCCGTACAAGTGTTTGCCACGGCGGGCGGCCTCGATGGCTTCGTGCGTATCCTGCGGTGCACCGGGATCGCCTTGTTCCCTCATCCAGCGATCGAGCTCACCGCTGAGCCGGGCTTTAATATCGGCCGCCGCCGCGTCGTCTGCCAGGTTAATCATTTCGTAAGGATCTTCAGCCGTATGATACAACTGCTCGGCCGGCCTGCGCGTATATCGCTTGACTAGCTTATACGTGTGCGGATTGTCCCAGGCCTCGCTTACCCAGGTTGCCCAGTACGGATTGTTCAGCTTCCCGTCGCCGGACCACCCCATCAGATGCTTCTCGATGTAGATCTCATTTGGCCGAAGGTTGCGGATGTAGCGGTACTGTCCGTCGCTGACGGTCCGAATTGGATAAGCGGGGCCTTCGGGAATATTGTTGTGCATGCCGTAAACGAATCTGCGATGCGCGGATTTCTTCCCTAACAATACAGGCAGGAAACTGCTGCCGTCATAGACTTCTTCGGACACCTTACCGGCGGCGGCTTCAACAAGTGTCGGCAGAACGTCGGCGTATTGAACGAGAACGTCGGTTCGTTGTGCCGGCGCGATTCTGCCCGGCCATCGGGCGATCAACGCGGTGTGCAGGCCGCTATCCCAATTCGTCCACTTGCACCCGGGAAACTGGCCGCCTTGCTCGGACGTAAAGAGCACGAGTGTATCGTCGGCTCGCCCGGATTTGTCCAGGACATCGAGTATGTCGCCGACCTGCCCGTCCATATAGGTAATCTCGGCCAGGTAGCGCGAGAAGTCCTCTCGCGTGCGCGGCGTATCGGCAATGTTCGGCGGCAGCTTAACCTGCTTCGGTGGATATCTCGAAGCATTCCCCATTACCCACGGAACGTGTGGTTCGACCAATGCAATTACAAGGCAGAAAGGCTGATCTGGATTGCCCGTCATAAATCGAGCGATACCCTGTGTATCGTGGGCCTTGGTCGGATCGTTAACACAGTTTGTGTCAAAACCTCCGACTTTCTCGAAGGGAAACACGTTGTCCGGCTGCACGTGCACTTTGCCCGTCAAACCTACTCTATATCCCAGGGCCTTCAGATGGTGCGGCATGCTGGTAACATCAGGCCGACAGGCCGAGTGGTTCCATGCGCAGCCGTTGCGCATTGGATACAATCCCGTATAAAGCTCCGCTCGGCAGGGCTGGCACATGGCCGAGTTGAGATACGCCCGGTTGAAGACAAGGCCCTCCGAAGCCAGCCGGTCAATATTAGCTGTGACGGCATTTAGCCCGCCGTAGACAGGCAGGTCGCTATAAGTGCAATCGTCGGCCATGATAATAAGGATATTCGGCTTGGCTCGCTGCTTCGCCGCCTCAGCAGTCAGAACACCCCTGCGCGTTGAGGCCACCGCCAGTCCCACAAATCCCAAGAATTCTCGTCTGCTGAGCATTTTACTATCCAAGTTATTGTAGTGCCCGTAGTAGTTGATACAGAAATGCCGCATAATAACCAATCTCCGCGACAGAGGCAACAACGACCCACTAAGTTAAGGATATAGCGCCGCCTTTAGGATGGCATACGATTTTTCTGGACAGGGGCAAGGTAGCTTGGGTATATTAGCAAGATACTGAGAAACCTGCCTTACAGGTTGGAAATGGCGATTCTAACATAGAATTGCATTATAGTAGTATTGTAACGGGCCCGTAGCTCAGCGGTTAGAGCAGTGGACTCATAATCCATTGGTCGTAGGTTCGAATCCTACTGGGCCCAATGACGTAAAGAA
>JAFGTU010000546.1 GCA_016933985.1 Sedimentisphaerales bacterium
CGGCATCCGCGCAGTCCAGCTCGGCTGCCACACGCCCGGCAGCCAGGGCATCCTCGTGCGAACCTGGATGGGGCCTGTGCTTCTTGCGGGCGACGTCGTCTATAAATACGAGAATATCGAGAAGGACCGCCCCACTCGCAGCCCCGACCCGCAAATCTGCCGCGACGCGATGGCCCGAATCCGCTCGCTGGCCGACATCGTCCTGCCCGCCCACGACCCGCTCACCATCGAGCGTTGGCCGGGAGGATTAATCGGCGCCCTGCCTCCTGAGGGAAGCGCAAAGGTCGAATCCATCTCGCTGATAAGCGAAGATAATATCGCTCAGCCGCTCAAGTATGCAATCGACCAATTCTCCGAGTTCTGCCGAATCTCCGCCAAGATTGATGTCAGGCAAAGCACCAAGCCCCAGCCCGGCCCCGGTCTAATCATCCTGCTCGGCCGCCGGCCCGTCGAGCAATATGCCTCCGCCGAAATCGACTGGCAGGCCCTCGGCGACGAGGGCTTCGTCCTTCGCACGTCTAAAGGCGGTGACCCCTGAACTCTAATCGCCGCCGGCGCAACCGATATGGGCACGCGACAGGCGCTCTACGCCCTGATGCGCAAGCTCGATTTCGCCGTGCTGCCGCCGACTTTGGATACCGACCTCGATATTGTCGAGAAGCCCTCGTTCGCGCTCCGAGGAATGTACGCCCATCAGCACTGGGCCTACGCCCACCCTTACGCCCTGCGGACCTGGACAATCGACGAATGGAACAGCTACGTCGATATCCTCGCCCTGATGCGGGTCAACCTCTTTCAGATTTGGTCGATGGCCGCCATCCTGCCGGCGCCCTTCTCGCCGGAGGATGAGGCGTTCCTGCGTCGGTACCCGCCCGTGATTGACCACGCCAAACTCAACCACGGCATGGAGGTCTGGATAGGCGAGTGCGCCAACAACGTATGCGAATCGCGCGACCTGCCCCCGCCGGCCCAGCGAGACTACTTCGAGGCCGAAACCCTCATAGACCCCGGCGACCCCAAGCAGATGGCCCAGTTGGAGGCCGCCCGCGCCGAGTTCTACAAGGTCTGCAATAATGCCGATGGCTACTGGGTCATCGACAGCGACCCCGGCGGATTCAAGGGCAGCCCCGCCTCGCAGTTCGTCGATATTATGATGATGAACCGCCGCCTGATCGACCGCCACACGCTGCTCGGTCCGAAGGGCAGGCTCATCTACTGGATGTGGTTTGGCTGGGGCAACAAAGAGCGCGAAGAAAACTGGCTCGACGTGACAAAAGACCTCGTCGCCCGCTCGCCTGAGCCCTGGCTGCTCACCGTCGCAAGCGAGGGCCATTGGAAAGTCGCAGACCGGTTCAACCTGGCCGCGCGGACCATATACTACCCCTACGGCGCCGTCGAGCCCGAACCGAGCCTGCCCTTCACAACCGTAGTCCCCGATGCTCTAAAGAAGGCCCTCGATGTCCCGCAGCGCGCAGGCGCGATCCGCGGCGCGATGGGCAACGCCCAGACCCCCCTCTGCCAACTGCCCAACATCTACTACTTCACCCGCGCCCTCTGGAACATCGATTATCGCGACCAGCCGCCTTACTGGGCCGTCTATGAGCTGGCGCGCCTGATCTATCCCGAAAACGCCGCCTTGCTCAGCAAGGCCTGGCTAAGCCTGGGCCACCCCAAGGCGCGCGACGCCGAAGCCCTTGCCGACAAGCTCGAAGCCCTCGAAAAGGCCGGCCGGCTCGGCCGCCCCGGACCGATTGGAATCAAGCTCTTTCCCGACCTCGGCCAGGTCGCCCGCGACTTGGCGTCACAATTGAGAATCCACGCCGCAGCCATGAGCTTCTGCAAGCTGGTAGAAAAGAGTAATGCCGACGACAACGAATTATTCGACCGCCTTGCGCGATACTGCTTGCTCTCGCTCGAATGGCGAAAGCATACGGGCTTTCGCAATTACGGCACAAACGGCTACGACTTCTTCCCTCTTCGCACCGCCGCCCACAAACTATGGTGGCGAGAAAACCGCCTCAATCCCGGCATCCAGCGCAAACTCACATCCGTGCTGTCGGCCAAATACGAAGATTGGGAAGTGGATCTTATTATATACCCCCTGACACACTAAATGAATATGCGCCGAAAACAGTTTTCCTTTGCAGGCCATAATAAGGCCCGCAAAAAAAATTTTTCTCGGGCTTTTTCGCCGTTTTCGGGGCAGTAATGGCCAGCCCGCCGCGGCACGCTTGACAAACCCCCACCCCGCGCGCATAATTAGGCTAATGCTGTGATGGTGGAAGATGCATACGATTTTCGAGTCCTTTTTTTGGAGATAGAGTGATGCGTCTTCTCTTAAAGCAACAGGACGGCACGACCAAAGAGCTTCAATTCACACAGGGACCGGTCTCAATAGGTCGTGGAGCGGACAGCCAGGTCTTTCTGCCCGATCCCGCCGTTTCGAGACACCACGCCGTCTTCAACTGCGACGACGACGGAACGTGGATAATTGAAGACCTCGATTCCGCAAGCAAAACGTTCCTCAACGACCAGCCCGTTCGCAAGGCGAAAGTCAAGCACGGCGACGTGATTAAAATAACCGCTTTCGCAATCGAGATCACGCTCGAAGACCAAATGCCGCAACAGCAAGACCAGACGCCGCAACAGGAGCACCAGATTCAGACCGAAGACACCATGCATATCGAAGCGGCACTGGCGACCCCGCCCCACGAAACCGTCGTAAGAAATCCCGACGCCGGCCACGCACCCGCAATGAGGCTCGCCGCAAAAAGGCTCACCGACTTCTCCAGGGCGTCAATCAGAATCTGCAATGCCGCCAGTCTCGACGAGCTCCTGCTGACACTGCTCAGCCTGACATTGGAGGAGTTCGACGCTTTTCACGTCTGGTGCGCGCTGAGAACACAGCCAGCAGGCCCCATGACATGTCACGCCGGCAAGAAGAAAGACGGTTCGCCCGTTGAGTTGAATCAAATCCCCCTGCAGGAAAAGATCATCCAGGCCGTCGAAAAAGGCCAGTTTCTCGTAATGCCCCGAGTCTCGGCCCAGTTGGAGGAGAAGGACGCAATACGCTCGGCAATGACGGCCGCCATCATGCGCCCCAACGGATGCTTCGGCGTCTTATACGTCGATAACTCGATGCAGCAACAGCACTACAGCCTCAGCGACCTCGACTACCTCATGCTCGTAGCAATGCACACCGCAGCTGTTATGCAAAAATTCTTCCAATAACCGCTGCGACTTCCCCATTTGCAGAAAGCCGATTTGAAAAAGTCCATTTAGCCTGCGGTTTTACCGCAGGTTCGGCTTACACAGATTCTTCGATAGCCCCGCCGCGAAGCCTGATAGTTCGGCTGGCGAACTCCCGGGCCGCCGGCCCGTGTGTCGCCAGAATCACCGTGCCCCCCTTGCCGTGAAATTTCGCCAGATGCCCAAGCACCGCCGAGGCGTTATCCGGGTCGAGGTTGCCCGTCGGCTCGTCGGCAAGAATGATCTGCGGCTGATTGAATAGCGACCTGCCAATCGCCGCACGCTGCTTCTCCCCCGCGCTCAGCTCCGCCGGCTTGTGGCTCGCTCGATCGCCAAGGCCCAACTGCCCCAACAAGTCCTCCACTGCGGCCCTGCTCGCGTTCCGCCCTGAAAGTCGCCCCGAAAGCAAAACGTTCTCGACAATGTTCAAGTACGGCACCAAATGAAACATCTGGAATACGAACCCGATATTCGCCGCCCGGAATCTCGCCCGCTCGCTTGTCGCCATCGTATAGAGATCGCGTTCGCCTACGCACACTCTCCCGCTCGAAGGCCGCAGCATCGCCGCGATAGTCATAAGCAGCGTCGTCTTGCCGCTCCCGCTCGGCCCGCTCAGGACGACGAATTCGCCCTTCTCGATCCGCAGATTCACATCGCGCAGCGCATAGATCTCGCCCCGCCTCGTCCGGTAGCACTTCGATACGTTTTCAAGAACAACCATATCTACTCTTCTCTCAGCGTAACGGCCGGGTCGTATGCAACCGCAATCATCGCAGGAATAAAGCTCGCCGCCGCCGCGAACAGGCACGCAAACGCAACCGAAACAAACAGCAGCGAAGGCTCAGGCTGTATGACGTTTATCGCCGCCGGAATATGAAACACCCTCGGCCCGAAATGCAGAGCCAGATACGTCCCCACCGCAAAGCCGACAACCGCCCCGCACAAACCTATCAACACGGCCTTGCCGAGAAAAAGCCCCGCAATCCGCCCCGAACCGTACCCCAAGGCCCGCATAATCCCGATCTCCTGCTGCCTCTCGCGAACGTTCATTATCGCCAATACGCCGATCCACACCCCGCACCCGATAATGGTAAAAGGCATAATCACCGCAAACAGGTCTCTAATCATCTTCCGCTGGTCCGCCCGCACCTGGGCAATGGCCTTGGCCTGAAATACCCGCGCCTCCGGCAATAAGGCCCCGATCTCGCTTCGCAAGAAGCCGACCGTATCGTTCGTATCGGCGAAGCAAAGGCAATCGACGGCCTTGATCTCGCTTATCCTCCCCGGCAGGCCGAGTATCTCCTGGGCATCGGCAAGGCCGCACTGGACCCGCATATCGTCGCCGCCGCCCGTCTCAGCCAGGCACCCGCGAACCGTAAAGGTCTTTCCCTCAATATCAACGCCCTGCCCGCGCCTAATCCCCAGCACGCTCCATACCCGATAGCCGAGATATACGTCGCCCGCCTCGATCTTAAAGCTCATAGGCGGCTTCTTCTGCCCCGCCGGCCATACTTCCTCGCCGACCCCCGTCAGGATAACATCCAGCCCGCGCCACCGTATCTTCCTTTGCAGCGTGGGAAGCAGGTGATTGTACGAGATTATCTGCTTCTTGGCCTTGTTCAATATCGCCAGGTAATCCTGCGGTATAGTCTCATCCGCAAGCCCCGTCAGCAGAAAGACATTCGGGTCCGCCTGCTTCGATATGATGTGCATATTGTAGCCCATAGAGAGCATCAGCCGCGCAGTCTCCCGCTCCGACGCCTTCCCCGCCGTGAAGAACCCGATAAACAGGGTAACAGCCGTAACCACCGCCAGGCACCCAAGGAAAAAATTAACCTTCCGATGCCAAATCTCTTTCAGAATCAATTTGAATATACCCATCTCCGCCATTATCCCATCCGCACCGCCACAGGTCAACCCTCCAAACCTCCAAACGTTGAATCCCTCACTTCCTCGCACCCTATTTCGTCTGCGGTTTCGCTTCGCCCCTGTCCTCGCGAGGCTCAAGCACGATTCTAACGTCTTCGGTGCCGCTCGCAACTTTCGCCCGACCAGCCAACAGCACGCCGTCCTCTCTTCTGATAACGGCGCTAAGAGCAACCTCGCCTTTGCATACATTAAGGGTAAACCTGCCTTCGTCATCGGTTTTCTTATAACCTACGGGTTGGCCCTGGCTCTTGCGAAATACTTGTACATTGGCAACTCCCTTCCCATCGGGCCCGACCACGATACCTGAAATCTTCTGGTCGGCTTTCAACAGGACCGCCGAACCAAGATCAAGCACACCATCAACCGCATCCTCGGTGTTGACTGAGATTTTTCTGGAGCCATAGCCATCGGCGCCAAAACTGACAGAATAGAGATTCTCTGGCGGAATAAAAGGCACTTTATAAATACCCCGGCTATCTGCTGCAAAACGACTGCGGTCCGCAAACGACGTGATGTAACCCTTTGCAGCATCGAACCCAAAGTACACTGTAGCGTTTGGTATCGGCTTCCCATCAGCGTCCGTTATCTTTCCGGTCGCATTAACGGCGGGTAGTAAAGTTATGTCCTGGGTCCGCGTCTCTGGCCCCACTCTTGTCGCAGAAGCGAGGTTCTTCCCTTCATGGCGGGCAATAATCCATATGTCACGATGAGATTCGTACACCGTGGATATATCCAGCGATATCTTATATCCGCCCTGTTGGCCGGATGCAGTCTTGATCCCATAATGCCCCAAGATGTGCAGATTCGCACCTTCGATGGCGTTGCCATCGACGTCGGTTACGGTGCCGGAATAGACAGCCCTGGATTCATCTTCCGCTGATACCGGAGCCTTAGCAGGAAACACTTCCGTGCTTGCCTCATTCATAGTCCCGGACTTATCTTCCTCAGATACCGCAACCTTGCCGGGCAGTTGTTCAATATCTGCCTTGTCCGCCTTGTTAACACGCCCGGCCATATACCCCAGCACAAACCCCAGCATCAGCATCGACCCACCAACGAAAGCTGCAACCCCAACAATAATTGTCTTTGTATTTGACATAAAGCAATTCTCCTCAAAAAACTACTCCCGACGAGAATTAAAGACGCCCGGCACGTTGACTCTCGCGACGGGCTCGACTCCACGGATTTCCTGATGCCATTATAACCCAATCTATCTCTGTGCCCCTCTATGGCTTACGCTTACGGCTTGTGCGTTTGTCCTTTCTGTATTTTCACCCATTCGTCACGGAGGGTTACTGTGCGGTTGAAGATGAGTTTCTCCTTCGAGCTTTCCGCATCGGCGCAGAAATAGCCTAATCTCTCGAACTGGTATCGGCCTAAGGGTTTTGCCGCGGCCAGTGACGGCTCGACGCGGGCGGAAACTGTCTCAAGCGAATTCGGATTCAGATTAGAGACAAAATCCTCGCCCTCGCCGGCCTCGTCGGGGTTTTCTTCCGTGAAGAGATTGTCGTACAGCCGCACCTCCGCTTCGAGGGCGTGGGCCGCTGAGACCCAGTGCAAAGTCGCCTTGACCTTTCGCCCGTCGGGTGCGTCGCCGCCTCTTGTCGCGGGATCGTATGTGCAGTGCAGCTCGGTTATATTACCGGCCTCGTCCTTGACGACGTTCGTGCACGTAACAAAATACGCATATCGCAGCCGGACCTCCCGCCCGGGGGCCAGACGGAAGAACTTCTTCGGCGGCTCCTCCATGAAATCCTCACGCTCGATGTAAAGCTCGCGTGAGAAAGGCACTTTCCTCGTCCCGGCCTCCGCATCTTCGGGATTATTGACCGCATCAAGCTCTTCCGATTGTCCTTCAGGATAATTCGTTATAACCACCTTAAGCGGTCGCAAGACCGCCATCACACGCGGTGAGGTCTTGTTCAAATCCTCGCGCAGGCAGTGCTCCAGCAGGGCCATATCGACGGTGCTGTTGAACTTGTTCACGCCGATCCGCGTGCAGAACTGCCGAATCGCAGCGGGCGAATAACCCCGCCTTCTCATCCCGCTGATAGTCGGCATTCGCGGGTCGTCCCACCCGCCGACGCATCCTTCCCGCACCAATCGCAGCAGTTTCCGCTTGCTCATCACCGTATAAGTCAGGTTCAGCCGGGCGAATTCTATCTGCTGCGGATGATACGCGCCAAGCTCATCCAGGAACCAGTCGTACAACGGCCGATGGTTCTCGAATTCGAGTGTGCAGATCGAATGCGTAATCTTCTCCACCGAGTCCTCCAGCCCGTGCGCCCAGTCGTACATCGGGTAGATGCACCACTTATCGCCCGTGCGATGGTGCTCGGCGTGCACAATCCGGTACATAACCGGGTCGCGCATATTGAGATTCGGATGGCCCATATCTATCTTCGCCCGCAGCGTTCGCGAGCCGTCCGGGAATTCGCCCTTGCGCATTCGCTCGAAGAGATCGAGATTCTCTTCGATACTGCGATTGCGATAGGGGCTGTCCGTGCCCCGCTTGGTAAGCGTACCGCGATATTCCCTGATCTGCTCGGCCGTCAAATCGCAGACGTATGCCTTGCCGGCCTTGGCAAGCTGCACCGCATACTCATACATCTGCTCGAAGTAGTCCGAGCCGTAATAAAGATGCTCGCCCCAGTCCCACCCGAGCCAGCGCACGTCCTCGATAATCGAATTTACGTACTCCTGCTCCTCCTTTTCCGGGTTGGTATCGTCGAAGCGCAGGTGGCACGTCCCGCCGAACTCCGCCGCGATGCCGAAATTCAGGCATATACTCTTGGCGTGCCCGATATGAAGATACCCGTTTGGCTCCGGCGGAAACCGCGTTACGACGCGCCCGCCCCACTTATCCGTCTCCAAATCCTCGGCAACAATCGCCCTGACGAAATCGAGACCTGCCTGTGAATCACTTCCCTGCATATAGATGCCACTTTCAGCGTTTCCCTTGTTTTTAGATAGCTTAGCACATTACCCGCATCCTGTCGAGTTTGTCGTCTCTTTAGGCCTCCCGCCTTGACTTTTCGCCCCCCGTCCACTAACGTATGTAATAGGGCAACAAATTTGTCTGTGTTCCGCTGCCCCGTAGGCAACGGATGATACGTTGAAAATAATCAATAGCAACTAATCAATAATCAATTGAAAAATGCCCGGAATCTTCGACCAAAACACAGTCTTTCAGGTTCAACAGGCCAACGACATCGTTGACGTCATCTCGGAGCACGTCAGCCTGAAGCGTAAGGGCCGCGAGATGGTCGGCCTGTGCCCATTCCACGAGGACCACCGCCCCAGTATGAACGTCAATCCGCAAAAGCAAATCTTCAAGTGCTTCGCCTGCGGGGCCGGCGGAGACGTCTTCAAATTCGTCCAGATGCGGGAGAACCTCACATTCCCGCAGGCAATCGAGAGATTAGCCGAGCGAGCCAACATAAAATTAGAGCCCCCCAAACGCACTAGGCCCGCCCAATCGCAAACCGGCGAATCTGCCCCGGGCGGCTCCGATGTGGACCCCAATCGCCTGGCGAAGGTCAATGCCTGGGCCGCCGAACACTTTGCCAAAAACCTCCAGGACAAAACCAAAGGCCAAACCGCCCGCGACTA
>JAFGTU010000547.1 GCA_016933985.1 Sedimentisphaerales bacterium
AACACCGCGGCGGCGGCAGTCGCCCACGCGGGAAGCTTCCTCGACGCAGCGACCTTCACCCGTCTCGGTTGGCCCGTTTGCTCGATAACCCGCGAAATCAAATCCTCGGATGCCGTAACCTCTCCACGCAGCAAGTCCAGCGAGGCGAATTTCCGCTCCAGCTTCTCCAGCTCGGCCCGGCAACGTCCGCACTCGGCCAGATGCTCGCCGGCCCGCTCAGCCTCCGCATCGGCGCCCAGCTTGAACCGGTATTCTATAAGCTCTTGTTCTGTAAGATGACGCGTCATTTTGCGACTCCGGAAACATCAGGCAGTCTGTTCGCTAAAGTCCGCAGCGCCCTGGACATCTGCACCTTCACCGTTCCCGTCGAGCATCCCAGGACCTCGGCCACCTCCGGATAGCTGAGCTGCTGGTAGTACGCCAGAACCAGCGTCGCCCGCTGCTTGGCCGGCAATTCATCGACCGCCCGGCGAACCTGCTCTTTCTGCTCGGCTATCTCAACCTCCTGCGCCGGGTCGCAGCAATCCGCAGCCGTAAACGCGCCCAATTCGTCGCAGTTGCCGGTGTCGCAGCCGACGCTTTGGTTCAAGGATAGAACCGGCTGCCGCTTTCGCTTCCGCAGCCCGTCGATGGCCACGCGGGTGGCGATGGTGAAAAGCCAGCTCTTGAACCGTTCTCCGCGGAAGGTATGGCCTTTTTCGTGGACACGCTCAAACGTCTCCTGGAAAAAGTCCTCGGCTTGTTCGCGATTGCCTGTCATTCGAACCAAATACCCCAAGACACTGTCCCCGTGCCGGCGCACAAGCTCGCCGAATGCTGTCCTGTCGCCCCCAATGTGGGCGTCTATCAGGCTTTTATCACTGTCCAACATCGAGGCTTCTTTGCTCCAACTACACCTCTGAGACGCTGACTTTAGCCGGCCGGTTGACAACCGATGCGAAAATATTCGCGCCACGCCTCTTTTTAGACGTCATTTATGCCCAACCAGTCAAAGCCCGCAAGGTAAATTAACTGTAAAAAAGCGTCCCTTCCCATCCCCCGCCTCCCCCGACATATCCGCCAATCCCATCAGCAGCCCCCAATCGCGCCACTGAGGCTGTGATGACAGAGGCACTGGCCCTTCATCATTTGTTATTCGCAATTCATTATTCGATGTTCAACAGCCTACTTGGCCTTGGGCGCCGTCTTATCCATCGCCCAGAATACCGCGTTGACGAGCATCCTGCGAAACTGCGGATTCTCGAAGTCTTCAAGGCTGCCGAGCGACGTGTAGAAAACACGCGAATTTTTATACCCGTTCGTCCAGGCGAGCGGCTCTGGGTCTTTGCCCGGAATCGTGCCTATCAGCAAAACCTTGGCCGAGTCGGCCAGCGGACTCGCCTGGTAAAGCGAGGAATTGCTCTCAAAAGGCGTCCGCATGCCTGCCAGTATCGGATGGCCCTTGGCCCCATCCGCAGGCGTCACGGTCGTCTGTGGCCCCACGCCATAGTGGCCGTGGTAATTGCCGCCCAGGACTTCCGGGTCGAATTTCGGCCATTCGACGTGGCCTTTCGGCCCTTCGCCTTTTGCATCGAATGCGTGGCTGGCCGTTCGCAGGCCGATCAACGGCTTGCCTCCGGCTAAATAATCCTGCAGATACTTCATCTGGTCGGCGGGGAATGCCCGCCGGCGCGTGAAAACCACCACCAAATCGGCCCCGGCCAGTGCCTCCATACCCGATACTTCGTGTCGGTCGGCACCGGTCTTGTCGGTGCTGCCCTGCACTATCTCGCACCGCAGGCCATACTTCGTCTCCAGCTCGTGTGCAAAGACCGGTAGCGACTCGGCAGCCCCATATTCACTCTCCGCCGAGATGAACACAACCTTCAACCGCTTGTCGTCCTTGAAGTCGAATTCAGGCTTGCCGGTAAGAGCTGTCGAGGTGATCGTCGGGCAGACGAACTTCTCTATATGCTCGACTATCAAATCCGTGCCCGTGAAGTGGCTCACAAACGGACGCATCCGCGAGTTGTACATCGTATCGGTCAGGTCGCGGGCCAGCACGACATTCTTGCCGTACCGCGCCATATTCCGCAGCCCAAAGGGCCTGCCCAAAACGCACATATTCGTATGGACGCCCATTAGAATCACGTTCTTTATCCCTCGCTGCTCGAGCAGGCTCCAAATCTCGGCTCCCGAATCGCTGATAGCATCTTCATCTTTAATCTCGATAGTATCGATCTGGCTGCTCCACGCCGTTCGCTGCTTGCACTGCGGCTGGCAGTCGCACCCGCCGTCCGACTGGTCTATCGGATACTCGAATCTCTCCTCAAGGACCGTCTTGATCGTGCACCAACTTCCGACATCCTTCGGCAGATTCGACGCCTTCGGCGCATCCTGCGCACGCTTGCGCGCCGGATGTCCCTCGTAATGACCAATCGTCCCGCTCGGAGCATGGATGATAAGGACTCCCTTTTCGCGCGCCTTGCTCACGGCCTCGTTCATCCGCACGGCCAACTCTCCAACGCGGCTTGTCGCACCCTTGCACCAATGCTCGTTCCACATATCGCAAATGATGATGGCGGTTTCGGACGCCTTCCACTCGGCCTGCTGCTGGACCACGCGGAACCTGCCGCTGCCTTGCTCGGTCTCGACCCGGCTGCGAAGGCTCAGCTCAAGTGTATCCTTACTCGCCCCGCCGTAGAGGCTGCCGGCGAATAAGCCAACCGCCGCCAGGAATAATGCCGCCCTGAATCTCCAAGTCCTCATAACAACAGACACCTCAAAAACAAATGCTGTACGGGCGACCCCATGTGGTTGCTCCTGCGTACAAACCTAACAAATCCGCCTGGAGAACGCAAGCCCTCAAGGGTCGCGCGATGTGCCCGGCTTCGGCCCGGCTTTTCACTTTGTGCCCTTCTGCGGGCGCGGTCCATAATGGGGGGGTTCCATGCCCAGTTCGTAGCAGCCCAGGTCCGGGGCTTTGCCGGTGAAACCGTCGGTGATTTGCGGCAGGGCTATCCCGGCATCTATGGCATTGGCCTTGCTCTGCAAGTGCAGGTCGTAATCGCTTGGTTCGCAGGTCTTGCCCTGCTGAGGCGGAGAGGCGTTTACGAATATGTCGTAATCAGCGAGCATTCCGTGCTCTTCGAGGCCGGTTGCTTTGAAGAATTCCTCGATAGAATGATACCGTCCGACCTTTCCATCGTGGTCTTGCCACTTAATGAGCAATTCGTAATCGTTCTGTCGATAGGCGTTGTAGTCCATTGTGCTGTAGGCGGTGGGCGAGCCGGATTCCATCGCATATCGCTCAGCGCCCATGAAGAGGTTGTTCCTGAAATGCCCGTTCTGCCAGATGGCCGGAGGGCGGAAGCCCTGCTCGGCGCAGCAGGAGGTGTTGTTGTAGGCCTCGATTCCTGCGGGGTAGTTGTTGAGCTTGTAGCTCAGGGCGGTGATGCCGTACAGCTCATTGCGAATCAGATAGACCGGCCCGCCGTAGAACGGCTGGGTGGACATGCCGGTGTGGGCGTTGTAGCAGCGGTTGCGGTAGAAGCGGACGTTGTGGCAGCCGTAGTCCGCCTCGAACGTATCATCTTGAGCCCAGGATAGATCGTTGCCGTAGAAATCGATGTTGACGCAGTGCTTATTAACATCATCAACCGGCGGGCCGAAGTTGTAGATCGCAGCCGAATCGCTGAACCTTGTTATGCGGTTGTAGCAGATGACGTGGCCCCGGCCATAGACGTTTACGCCGGTGTGGCCGGGACTCATGTATGTCTTTTCCGGCCGCGGATACCAGGTGGGGTTGATGCCTATGATCTCGTTGTCGGCGATGCACCAGTCCTTGGAATTCACGCAGCCGGTATTGATGCCATAGACGACATCGTGAATCTTGCACCGGCGAACAACCAGCCCCTCGGCCCCGCCCGGTTTTGCGGCATAGATCGCCGTCTGCGCGTTGCGAAACGTAAGCCCCTCGAAATACAGGTGGTTTGTTCCGTTGAGTACTATAATGCGTGAGCTGCCGCCGACGCCTTCGCCTTCGAGGACCGCCTCGCCGTCGGCCCGGCCCCGGAAGGCAATCGGCTTCTCAGCCGTGCCGGATTTGGTCAAATCGAAAGGCCCCTTATAGACGCCGGTGCCGAGCAGAATCACATCGCCGGGCTTCGCTTCTTCGTAGGCGGCCATCAGCCCCTTCTGAGGATCGGCGCTTATTGTACGTCCTCCGGCGAAGGCCTTCGGCTCGGCTCTCGTTGCGACGGTTACGATCTTAGGCTCGGCCGGCGCGCCGCCGTCGGGATCGGCCATGGTGAACCGCATTTCGTAAGCTGTTGCCGGTTCTAAGAACAATACACTGCCGGCGAACAGGTTGCCGGTTCGGTATGGCCCGTACTTCTGGTCTGACACTTCATTATGAACGCGCAGCATCGGCAATGCCTTCTTCCACTCGGCGCCGCCCTTCTTCCTGAACGTCACGGCAACCGAGGCATTGCGGTTGCTGTCGCCATCAACGTACCACCGAAAACCCAGATTCTCGATAGTAGGCGGATCGACGATGAAACTCTTCGGCACGATCCGGTCCAATTTCGGCCCGACCGCAAAGCCCCGGATCGTTTCCCCCTGTCCTTCTGCCTGAGCAGACATACTCAGCGCAGTCAACGCTGCGACAGCCAAACCAACAATGCTCATAGTCTTGAAGTTGGCGTTCATACCGCCTCCTTTCCTAAGATGCCAGGCTCTTATCCGCCGTCATTTTTTCAGCTTTTTGAGCTTGCCCGCCAGTTCGTCGGCCACGTTCCGTATCTCGCCGTCCGCGGCAGGCGGATCACTCGTCAATCCCGCCTTCTCGCTTGCTTTGGCCTGATAGCGCAAGCCCTCTATCGCACGGGCCGCGCGCTCCTTGAGACCATCCACCTCATGTCCCTCAGCGAGGATCTTGTATCCGAAGAAGGCCTCTGCGTGCAGCTTCCAGACAGTCGCCACGCGACGGAGCAGATTCAGCCGCCGATATAAATCGTCGTATTGCTCGGCGCTCAGAAACGGCTTGGCCTGGCTCAGGAAAAACAAAGCCTCATCGGCCAGGGCAATCGCCTGGTCTTTTTCCGCGAGAATTTCCTCTAAGAGCTTCGCGTCGGGGTGCTTGAGCCGTTCTTCGAGCTCGGCATACTTCGGCTCATCCGGCCTCCACTTGGCAATCGTCCGCGAGGTGATATGCCCATCGGCATAGCCGAAAGAGGGCAGCTTCGAATGATTCGTAATCCAGAATTCGAGGACAAAATAACTCTTATTGACGGTCTCGAAGGAGCGACGCAGGGCCTGCTCGACGAATTCGGCCGCGTCCTCGCCGTACCGCTGCTCGCTCCACTGCCGCCAAATCTCCCTGGCGGTAATATCGCCGTCTTCGGTCAGCCGATAGAGCGTATAGATATTCACCTCGTTGGGCGTAAACAGGGCATCGTAGCCGGCGTGGTCGAGCCGGGCGTTGTAGCCCACTATGCCGGGACGCGACAGGGCGTATCGCCAGCGGTACTCGAAGTATTCGGCGGAGGTGTAGGGAATCCGGTTTCTGCCCGTGAATTCCGACGAGCAGTCGAACTCGACAATCAACTTGCGATCCGGGAACTTGCCTATCATCGGATTGTGGGGGTAGAAGGGCTGCCAGTCGTGCGGGACGCACTTGCACTGAAGCATCACCCGCGGAGAAGCATCGGCGAGACCCTCGGCAAACCACTGCAGCTCCTGCGGCTCATACAGGAACGAGCGAACAACGAAATCCTTTTCGTGCTTCGCACAGGCCGTATCAATCGTATTGATCAGCCTGGCGAAGCGCTGCGGCATAGTCAATTTCGACCGAACGCTGCTTTCCTGAAATATCTTGTACTTCGTCTCGTGAAAGGTCAGGAGTATGCCGTCGAACTCGGGGAAATCGGCGAAGAGCTTCTCGTACTTGCCCTGGAGCCACTGCCAGAAGCCGTCCCTGTCAATCTCGACCGCCCCGCCGGAGAGGTAACGCTTGGGCACATCGTTTTCCAACTCATGCACCCAAATCCAAACCCTTAGCTTGAGGGCGTGTGCCTCGGCGGCGAGTTTGCGCAACCTCTCTGCACGCTCTGAGCCTTCGTAAAGCTGCGATACATCCTCGATCATTCCGTGGGAAAAGACGACGGTATTGATATTGTACCGCCCGGCTTGTTTCATCGCCCTGGAGACGTAGTCGGCATCGAGCTTGTGAAACTGCCAGCTTCTGATCGGGACCAGAGGCTCGCCCGACATCGCCGGAGGCAAGGCGAAAACTGCAAACACAACAACCGACAAGAAACCTGTGCTAAGATAATTCCTCATAGCCTGTCTCCTAATGTGATCATCCGTTACTCGGCGAGCTCTTTCAGTCCCTTAACATTCAGTCCCGATCCCGATACGACGCCGGCCCAGCGGTCCCTGTTTCCCTGCCAATTGACTGTCAGGCCCTCGATGGTCAGATCAACGTAATCGCCGGCATGGAAAAGGTACGGCTTGCCTTCTTTGGGCTTACCCACATTGACCTCAACATTGCTGATCTTTATCCCTGCTAAAGGCGATTCGGCCAGCCCCGCAAATTCCGAGCGATAAATGAAATTGGCGGTGACGTTTTCGATAAGGCAATCGCTGATGGGCGTGACCGCCTCTCGCTTATCCTTGATAAGATGAAATACCTTGCCGCTGTTTTTTTCCGCCGCCCAGTCTATCATAAACAGCCTTATGTCGCACCATACGGCCTTTTCAATAGGCCCGCCGTCACGGGCATACATCACAATCCCGCGCTCCCCGTCATAGACGTCGCAGTTCTCGAAAGTAATATACCTCATCGGCCCCCGCGTCTCGGTTCCGATCTTCAGCGAAGACTTCGTGCTGCTTACAATCGCATTGCGAATCACGATCCGCTCGGTCGTTCGGCCGTCGGGCTCGTCCGGATAGCGGTTCTTCACCGCCACGGCATCGTCGATTGACACGATGAATACGCCGTCCAGAAGGACATCCCGCGAAGAATCCGGGTCGAAACCGTCCTTGCCGCTGAAGACCTTGACGTTCCTGGCGGTGAATTTGTCCGATCTGCGAATATGTACGGCCCAGGAATGTGAGTTCTGGAATAGCACGTCCTCGAACAGGATTTTCTGCGAGCTGGTGATATTGACGTTGTGGCTGTTGTTGCCGTAAGCGACCCTGCCGTTGGCGTCAATGGTTCCCTGCCCCAATATCTTGACGTTTTTGGCATTTTCGATTGCGATGAACTCTTTGCCGAGCTTCGAGTCATCATCGACGGCCTTGAGCATCGCCCCGCCCGCCATATAGACAGTCGTATCCGAACCGATCTGCAGCGTGCTCGACAGGTATATGCCCGGTGGAAAATACACGGTTCCGCCCTTATCCAGAATCGAC
This sequence comes from Sedimentisphaerales bacterium, assembly GCA_016933985.1. Classification (GTDB taxonomy): domain Bacteria; phylum Planctomycetota; class Phycisphaerae; order Sedimentisphaerales; family Anaerobacaceae; genus JAFGCD01. The sequence goes on from JAFGTU010000547.1 coordinate 7,396, forward strand.
TGAATGGCTGACGTCTGGTCCTTCTCAGAATCCGACTTGACCCCCGATACGGTGACATCTGTGACGCCGGGACTATCCGCCTTGATTCTCGTCCTACCCAACTTCTCTAGGTCGTCGATCCAGAACAGCACCGTATATGTGCCCATTGGCTTGGCTAGGCCGGGCAACTGAAGGTAGTAGTGCCCCGGCCCCGGCAGCTTGAAGGACAGATTCGAGCCATCTTTTGCGAAGTCCAGGTCCCGCCCCAAGGCCCTAAGATGTGCTGCCTGAATATCCGCACCGCGAAAATCAAGCTCAATCCGCACGGGCCCATCGGCGGCGAACCGGGCCCGGCTCGTATCCATGAAATGCCGCATACCGACCACTGCGTTTTTGTAATACTCGAGCCGGGTCGGATTGCCTTGAATCTTCGCCGTTATCCGCTGCTCGAATACGGCGTCCGGAGAGGCGGGACAGAATTCCACCTGTGTATCACGCCCAAATGCGCCCAAAACCGGCAGCACAACCAAGAAGCCAATTCCAACCGGATGCCGCACAGCCAACCTCCTATCATTTGATGTGGTTCAACATTCACAAATCCGGCCGTCGAAGCAGCTAATGTCCATCATCCGAGACTTCGCCGACGCGAATTGTCAGCGTATGCGAGCCTTTCAACTCCCCGTCGTCGGCCGTCAGCCTCAAGATATATGTCCCCAACTCGGAAAACTTGGTCCTTGTCCGTATCGCCTGTGGATTGTCGAATTTGACGGCGGCGCTGTCGCCGTCTTCCACGGACCACTGATACTTCAACTTTGCCTTTGGTCCGTCGTCCTCAACGGAGCCCTGCAAAACAGCGGTTCTATCGCCGTTGGGATCGACCACCTGATCGGGCCCGGCATAGACATCGGGCGGCAAATTCGCTGCATTAGAGTCCTGGGTCTGGCCGGCCAAGACTACGTTCTGCATCACGATATTGCGCGCGAATGTAATCTCTTCGATCTTCTTCGCCTTCTCAACAGTCACATCCTTGAGCACGATATCCTCGATAACCATATCCTCCTGCCCGGCAATTCGAAGAGCGATATCACATGAACCGGAGGCGGTGATATTCTCCCAGCGGACATCGTGGAAGTAAGGAGGAAAATCTTTCAGTTCGTCCGGCCCCATGCCGCCATAGTTCGTGCTGATAGCCAGCATCTCCTCCCGGCTGTCCAGGAACTTCATATTGCGATACCTGATATGCGCGACCTGGCCGCCTCGGCTGCGGTTGCCTTTGATATTGAACGCCCGCTTGATCTGGCTCTTCGCCTCGCAATTCTCGGCGAAGATGTTGAAGACGCCGCCGCCCATCTCGCTTCCGATAGCAATGGCCGTATAAGCATTGAATACGCAATCGTGGATATATACGTTCTTCGTCGGACGGGCGAGCTTGCGGCCTTCCGGCCCGCGACCCGATTTCAACGCTATGCAGTCGTCGGCGTTATCGAATACGACATCGTGAATATGCACGTCCTCGCACGAATCGACGTCGATGCCGTCGTTGTTGGCGTTCTTGGCGGTGAAGGCGATATTGCGAACGGTAACATTCTTCGAGAAGGCGGGGTGGACGCACCAGAACGGCGAATCGAGGATCTTGACGCCTTCGACGAGGACATTTTCGCAGCCGTAGAACTGGACCATGCTGGGGCGAAGG
>JAFGTU010000548.1 GCA_016933985.1 Sedimentisphaerales bacterium
AATGTCACCGTAGTCGATACGGCCGGCGACAGGGAGATGCATCTGCGATTTAGATGCGCCCTGGCGTCGCAAAAGGCGCTGAGACAGCTTGGGGCGGACTTGAAGGGAATCGTTGGCAAGAACAGTATCTGCGTATTCGCAGGGCGGATGCCGGAGAGCAGGCTCCTTGGGCAGGTAGTTCGGATTGTCGGAGACTGCGTGGCTCGCGGGGCCAGGATAGTGGTCGATACTTACGGCGAGGCGCTGAGGCGAATAGTCGATGCGGGTGCAGCGTGGATGATCAAGCCGAATGTTGCGGAGCTGCGCGAGCTATTAGGCGAAGACGTGGCCGACAAGCCGGCCTGCCTGGCAACGGCGGCTCGGCGGCTGCTGGACAACGTCGAAATCGTCCTTATCAGTCGTGGAAGAAAGGGCGCGGTGGTGGTTACGCCGCAGGGGGCCTGGGAGGGGTGGTGCATCGGCCGAGGAAGGGTGCTATCGACGGTGGGCTGCGGGGATTATCTGTTGGGAGGGTTCATAGAGGGCTTGAGGCAGACGTCTAATCCTGGCTCGGCGCTGGGCATAGCCCTGAAAGTCGCCACGGCAAGGGCCTGGGGCTGGACGGAGGATAAAACGTGGACTGCGGCCCGGCGGCTGGTGCAAATTGCGGTTGGGCGGGTATGAATTTTGGGGCATCGGCGGGGATATTGGCGGTTTTGGTAGTGCTGTGGGGGTATTTATCGGGCTGGCGGATTTTCTTTGGAAAAGATGTTGATTCTTTGCCGGCGATAGTTTAATGTACCGCGATTGTGATTGCCCTGTCGCACGGGGTTGGAATAGTTTTGAGCTTTAAGTGTTGAGTTTTGAGTTACAACGAAAATTCAAAACTTAGAACTATAAACTCAAAACCAATAGCTTTTTTGGGGTCAGCAGTATCACGGCTTGGCTGACTCAAGCCTCCGACAGGGTCAATTCGGGTCCGCCCGTGGCGGATCTCCGTGACAGTCGGGTTACTATTGATTATTTATTATTCACTATTGGTTATTGAGTTCGGGTAGGGGCTTGCTTTTCAATAGTTAATAGGAAATAGTCAAAGGTGTTACCCGGTGGTGTAATAGGCAACACAGGAGGTTTTGGTCCTCCTATTCCAGGTTCGAGTCCTGGCCGGGTAGGTTTGACATGATTAATGATTATTGATGATTTGGCTGAGTAAGGCTGGAAGTTCGGGACCTGCGGTAAAACCGCAGGCTAAATAGAAGACTATGGCAGAAAGAGCAGCGGTAATCCTGGCGGCGGGCGTTAGCAGTCGTATGAATACGATGATGCCTAAGGTTCTGCACGAGGTTTGCGGTCGGCCTATGCTTGCATACGTTCTGGACGCCTGCCGGGATGTGGGCGTTAAGAAGATATTCGTAGTGGTGGGTTTTTCGGCCGGGCAGGTCAGGGAGCGGTTCGCCGAGGCCGGCGACGTTGAATGGGTGGTGCAGAAGGAGCAATTGGGCACTGCTCATGCGGTCTTGTGCTGCAGGGAGCAGCTTGCAGATTTCGGGGGGCAGACGCTTGTTCTTTGCGGCGACGGGCCTTTGATTCGGTCGGAGACGCTCGATACGCTGATAGAGAAGCACGAGGCCGAGCAGTCTGCGGCGACACTGGCCACTGCGGTTCTTTCCGACCCGACGGGATACGGGCGAATAATCCGCGACGCTTACGGAAATATGCAGGGGATAATCGAGCACAGCGACTGCACGAGGGAGCAACTGGCGATCAGGGAGGTGAATCCGAGCTACTACCTGTTCAGTAATAAGGTGCTGCTCGAAGCGCTGGAAAGAGTCAAGCCGGACAACGTCAAGAAGGAGTATTATCTCACCGACGCGATCGCGGGCCTGATTCGGACGGGGCACAAGGTTGTTGCGGTGACGGCGGTGTTGCCCGAAGAGGCGATGGGCGTCAACAGCCGAAGACAGCTCAGCGAAGCGAGCAAGATTATGCAGAGGCGCATCCAGCAGATGCTGATGGAGAACGGCGTTACGATTGTCGATCCGGACAATACGTGGATCGATGCCAGAGCGAGGATCGGGCAGGATACGGTGATAGAACCTTTCACTTATATCCACGGTGTGGTGGAGATCGGGCAGAACTGTCGAATCGGACCTTTTGCCTATCTGCGAGACGGGACTATCCTGAAGAACGATGTCGTTCTCGGCGTCTATACGGAGATCAAAAACGCGACCCTTGACGACGGGGTGCGGGCGCGGCATCATAGCTATATCGGCGATGCGACGGTTGGGCGGAACGTGAACGTAGGGGCAGGATCGATAACGGCAAATTATGACGGTCAAAGAGTGGGGCGCACGACGGTTGGAAATGAGTGCTACATAGGCTCCGGCGCGATACTGATAGCGCCGCTTGTAATTAAGGACGGGTCGCATATAGCGGCCGGAACGGTGGTGTCGCAGGAAAGCGTAAACGAGCTGGGCGGAAAGAGTAATAACGATGTTTCTCAATGACAATTTGAAGATATTTTCCGGCAGCAGCAATCCCGCCTTGTCCGGTGCGGTCTGCAAATACTTGCGTTTGCCGTTGGGCGGGGCGAAGATCGAGCGGTTTCCGGACGGCGAAAAGGCCCTCAAACTCGAGGACGACGTTCGCGGCAGGGACTGCTTTGTAGTGCAGTCCACGTGCAAGCCGGTGGATGAGAATTTGATGGAGCTGCTGATTTACCTGGATTGTCTGCGGAGGGCCAGCGCCCAGCGGATTACGGCGGTGATCCCATATTTCGGTTACGCCCGTCAGGACAGGAAAGACGAGGGCCGCGTTCCGATTACCGCCAAGCTCGTGGCGAACCTTATCACCGCAGCGGGCGCCAACAGGGTATTAACGATCGACCTGCACGCAGCGCAGTTGCAGGGTTTCTTCGACATACCGGTCGATCATCTGACGGGAGAATTGGTGCTGAGCGACTATTTCAGGGCCAAGAAGCTGAGCAATCTGACGGTGGTTTCTCCGGACGTGGGCAACATTAAGATGGCATCGAGGTATGCCGGCCACTTCGGCGGCGACCTGGCGATAATACATAAGAAGCGGTTCAGCGGCAGTGAGGTGGAGGCGAGCGAAATAATCGGAAAGGTAAAAGGCAAGAACGTTCTGATGTGCGACGATATTATCGCGACGGCCGGGACTGTGTGCGGTGCGGTGAGCCTGGTCAAGCAGCGTGGGGCCGCGAAGATATACATCTGCGCCACGCACGGGGTATTTGCCGGTCAGGCTTTGGAACGCCTGGCGAAGGCCCCGGCCGACGAGATTGTCGTTACGGATACCATACCGCTAACGCAAGAGGCCAAAAAGGTCAAGAATATCAAGGTATTGAGCGTCTCTGCGATGCTCGGAGAAGCAATTAAGAGGACTCACAGAAACGAATCAGTGAGCAGCCTGTTTAACAGTGTTTAGACAGTGTCAGATGCTACTCTGCGTAGTAGCTACGCTACGTAGCACGAGAAAATACAATTAGGAAAAGGTAATTATGGGCAAGACATTTGTTTTGAAGGCGGAAGTTCGGGACGGGACGGGGTCGAAGCACTCCGCGAAGGTGCGTGCGGCCGGCAGAATTCCGGCTGTTGTCTATGGGCATAAGGAAGCATCGGCGGCTATTTCCCTTGACGCACACGACTTCGTCGAAGGACTGCATCACGGACATCGGCTGATGGACGTTCAGATCGGCAGGAAGAAAGAGACCACGCTCGTAAAAGACGTGCAGTACGACCATCTCGGCAGGGATATAATTCATGTTGATCTGATACGTGTTGACGTTAGCGAGACGGTCAAGGTGATGGTTCCGATTGAGCTTAAAGGCACGGCGCAGGGCACGCACGAAGGCGGCATTATCGAAGAGCACGTTAACCGTCTGGAGGTCGAGTGCAAGGTGACAGAAATTCCGGAGAAGATTACGGTGTTAGTGAAAGATGTTTCCGTCGGGGATGCTCTGCATGCCGGCGACGTGGAGCTTCCGGAAGGCGTGAAACTGGTCAGCTTGCCTGATACGATTATTGTGACTTGCCATTTGGTTGCGGCGGCCAAGACAACTGAGCAGGCTGAAGAAGAGATGCCGATCGCTCCGGAGGTGATAGGCGAGGCTGGAAAGGCCGAGGAGGAGGGTGCGGGAACAGGAGGCGAAGGCGCCAAAGGGAAATGACAAACCCCGGACTTGGGTAGAATTGAATAATGAGCGGCATGAAGATCGTCGTCGGCCTGGGTAATCCCGGTGATGAGTATTCCGATACGCGGCACAACACCGGTTTTAAGGTAATAGACTCGCTGGCGGAAACGTTAAGAACGGACGTAAGCAAACGGAAGTTCGGCGCTCGTTTTGGATTGGGCGATTATTGCGATACAAAGTTAATTTTATTGAAACCATGGCAGTATATGAATCGCAGCGGGCAGGCGGTAGCGACGGCGATGGGTTTTTATGGCCTTGTGCTGAGCGATTTGCTCGTGGTTAGCGACGATTTGAGCCTCGAGACGGGCAGGATTCGGATTCGGGCGAAGGGCTCTGCCGGCGGGCACAACGGGCTGGCCGATATTGTCGAGAAGCTGGGCGCGAACGAGTTTGCGCGGCTGCGAATCGGGATCGGGGACAACGGGGCGATTGATTCGGCCGTGTATGTGCTCCGGAAACCGAGGCTTGAAGAAAGGCCGGCGCTCGACGAAGCGATTGAAAGGGCGCGACAGGCTGTTCTGTGCTGGATCGAGCACGGGATTGAAAAGGCAATGAATGAGTTTAACAGTGAGCCGCCGGAAGAGCATTGAGCGGCTGCGGCATGGGCGACGGGCCGGTAAGAATACAAAGAATCAGGTTAATTACAAGGTGATAAGATGGAGATTGCTGTGAACAGGAAACTCTACGAGGGAATGTTCCTCATTGATTCGGCCCAGACGGCGGACTGGGATGGTATTACCACGACTATCAAGAATATTCTCAAGAAGGCGGATGCCGAGATTGTTGATATGAAGAAGTGGGACGACCGGAGACTGGCGTACGAAATCGGCGGTAAGATCAGGGGGACCTATATCCTTTGTTACTTCAAAGCAGACGGCGAGAAGATACAAGATGTCGAGAAAGCGGTGCAGCTTTCGGAACGGATTATGCGAGTATTGATTCTCAGCACCGAGCAGATGACGGCTGAGGACATGGCAAAGGCTACTCCTGCTGAAAAGGCCAAGAACGAAGCTGCCTCTTCGGAAGAGGCCAAGGCGGCAAGAGTTGCCGAGCCGGCGCCCGTAGATGCCGACGAATCCGCCCCCGAGGCCGAAACGGCCGAATCCGACGGCGAGGCGCCGGAAGGCGGCGAATCAGACATGGCGGAGGATGCTGAAGAGCCCTACGGGGCCGAGGCGGGTAGTATGGATGAGGCGTCTTTGGAGGCCGAATCGGAAGGCGCCAAGGAGTCGGATCCCCGGTAGTCCGGAGGTCCCCGTATTAAAGTGGGGTCGAAGCCGGGAATTCGAGCTTTGACATATATGAAAACGGAGTTTGGATATGGCAAATTATAATAAAGTTATGCTGATGGGCAATCTGACCCGTGACCCGCAGCTTTCTTACACGCCGAATCAGACGGCGGTTGTTGATTTCGGGCTTGCGGTGAATCGCAAATGGAAGGGCCAGGACGGCAGTCAGCGCGACGAGACATGTTTTGTTGATTGCACTGCATTCGGTCGTCAGGCTGAGACTATCAACAAGTACCTGAGCAAAGGGCGGCCGGTGTTTGTGGAAGGCCGGTTGACATTTGACAGTTGGACCGGCCAGGACGGGACGAAACGCAACAAGCTCAAGGTTACAGTGGAAAACTTCCAGTTTCTACCCGATGGCGGAGGGTCTGGCCGAGGGCAGCAGGGTCCCGATGCCGGAGGTTCGCAGGCGCCCCCGCAGGGCGGAGAGGGAGAGGACGATATACCGTTTTGATTTGATTAGCCACTAAGACACAAAGGCACAAAGAAAGCGAATATAGAAGAAAGATATATAAGGCTTAGTGTCTTAGTGCCTTCGTGGCGAAAGAGAAAGGTAAAAGATGGGAAAAATGGAAAGAAGGCCGCAGAAAGAGACGCAGAAACGAACAAAGAGCGTCGGCCGGCGAAAGACAGGTTTTGCAGGCGCTCGCGAGCAGACTCAATGCCGGTTTTGCAGGTCCGGCGTAAAATATGTTGACTACAAGGATATTGATACGCTCTCGAAGCTTTTGACGAATCGAGGCAAGATATACTCTCGCAAGCGCAGCGGCAATTGCGCCGGCTGTCAACGCAAGGCGAAAAGGGCTATCAAGCGCGCGCGGTATATGGCGTTGCTGCCGTTCACGACTTGACATAGACAATTGCAGATTTCAAATCTCAAATTTCAAATTTGAAATCTTAAATTAAGTAAGGGGACAAAGATGGCAAACGTGATGAAGGTTTTGCTTTGTGATGACATAGAGAAGCTCGGGTGGCTCGGCGACGTTGTCGAGGTGAAGGTGGGATACGCACGCAATTTTCTGCTCCCGCAGGGCCTGGCGAAGGCCGCAAGCGAGGCGAACATCAGGTCTATCGCCGACGAGAAAGGCCGTCGCGCCGAGCAGCGCAAGAGCGAGCGTATGAAGCTTGAAGAGGCTGCCAAGGCTGTGGAAGGCGCCGAGGCTGTTGTTGCGGCCAAGGCAAACGAGCAAGGTCATTTGTTCGGGTCTGTGGCAGGCCGTGAGATAGCCGCCAACCTGCGTGCTCAGGGTTTTGCTGTTCCGGACGATGCGGTTCAGCTTGCGGCTCATATAAAGCAGGTTGGCACGCACGCGGTGAGTCTCAGGTTTGCCGAGGATTTGACCTCTCAGATTAGTGTTGTAGTGGTGGCCGAGTCCTTAGGGGACGAGGCCGGCGAGGCGGAAAAAAGCTGATTCTTTTGGAACCCCGATTCTCGGGGCCGGTCGGCGTGGGGCGTTACGACTTTAGGGACGGCTCAGGCAAGGATAGCAGCGCAGCTTGGCAAGGATAGGCTGAATGGCTCGAATGGCACAGACAGATAGTGAAAGAGGGCGGAAACCGGTTGAAGCAGCCGGCTCCGCCAAATCCGACACAACGAGCAGGCAGGCCGTGGTTCGCAGCATGCCGGAATCACTGGCTGCCGAGGCGGCGGTGTTGGGGTCAATGCTGATCGATCCTCAGTGTATAGGCGACGTGGTCGAGATATTGGGGCGGGAGGCGTTCTACCGGGTCGAGCACCAGCAGATATTCGACGCCCTGATCGCCCTGTACCAGAAGGGCAAGGGGCAGGCTATCGATGCCGTTCTGCTGCGAGATGAGCTTGAGAAGCGCAAGTCGCTCGACGAGGTGGGTGGCGTTGAGTACATTGCACGGATACTCGATTCGGTGCCTTCGTCGGCGAACGTGGAGTATTATGCGGGCATTGTTAAGGAAAAGATGCTGCTGCGAGAGCTGATTGGTGCGGTAAGCGGCGTTCTTGACGATGCTTACAGCCAAAGCGGGGATGTGCGGGAGACACTGGACGAGGCCGAGCAGCGGATATTTGCGGTTACCGAAAAGAACATCAGCGGGAGCGTCGCTGCGCTGAAGGATTTGGTCGCCCAGACCTACGAGCTGATTTCAAAGCGCAGCGGGATTCACGTAACGGGGCTGGCGACGGGCTACCATGAGCTTGACGACTTGACGTGCGGGCTGCAGAACGGCGAGATGATCATCGTGGCGGGCAGGCCGAGCATGGGCAAGACTTCATTGGCCCTGAATATCGCCGAGCATCTTGGGGTTCAGGAGGAGATTCCGCTTGCCCTTTTTTCCCTTGAGATGGGCAGACAGGCGTTGGCCGAACGGTTTTTATGCAGCGTAGGCGAGGTTGATGCGCAACTGGTTCGCAAAGGCATGCTTAAAACGGAGGACTATCAGACCCTGGTTGATGCGTGCGGGACGCTTTCCGAGGCGCCGATATTTATCGACGACACCGCGGCGTTGACGCCTCTTGAGCTTCGGGCCAAGGCCAGGCGTCTGAAGAGCAGATACGATATCCGGTGCGTTATGGTCGATTACCTGCAGTTGATGCACATGGGGGGTCGTGTTGAGTCGCGGCAGCAGGAAATCACGACTATCTCGCGCTATCTGAAGGGACTGGCAAGGGAATTGGACATACCCGTAGTGGTGCTCAGCCAGTTGAACCGGTCGCCTGAGGGGAGGGAGGGGCACAAGCCGAGAATGAGCGATTTGCGGGAAAGCGGCAGTATCGAGCAGGATGCGGACGTGGTTATGCTGCTTCATCGTGAGGATTACTACCGACACGGTGATGAAGGCTATGAGCCGGACAACACCGCGGAGCTGATAATAGCAAAGCAGAGAAACGGGCCTACGGGCAGCGTGAAGCTGATATTCAGGGAGAAGATCACCCGGTTTGAGAATATGTCTCGCGTCGAGCAGGAGGCGGCTCCATTTTAGGGGATCGAAAGACAGAATACAGAAGACAGAATACAGGGGACGAAGATGGCAAACGTGATGAAGGTTTTGCAAGGCACAAAGAAAACGAATCCGCCGGCGGCGGATATAAGCCTTAGTGTCTTAGTGCCTTCGTGGCGGAAGACAGAAGATAGAAGACAGAATAGAGAATCTTGTGTCTTGAGTCTTGAGTCTTGTGTCTTGTTGTGCCTGGTTGCGGGTGTGTCGGTATTGTGCTCCGGCTGCGCGGGATTCGGCGGGCCGCGAAAGAGCGAGAAAGTGAAACCGGCCCGCGTTACCGCCGCGGCCGGGCGCAACGTTGTCCGGTCGATTGAGTTCAGGGGCAACCATGCGTACAAGGACACGGCGCTCCGAAAGAAGATCGGCTTCGAGCCCGGAGACTATCTTGACCAGGTCCTGGCGGAGACGGGAGGCGGCATTATAAGTGATTTGTATCGAAAGAAGGGGTATCCA
>JAFGTU010000549.1 GCA_016933985.1 Sedimentisphaerales bacterium
CCCAAGGCCCAATCCGCAGCCCAGCCCGGAGACGTCGTCGGTGAAGAGGAGCTCGAGTGGAAGTGCGGCGAGTGTTGTAGTTGGCACGACTCGCGGACCGATTATTCTGATCGCGGAGCCGAGGCGCAAATGGATCATCGCCAGGGCCTCGGCTGACGATATGGTGCGGATTGCTGAGTGGATCGATAAGCTTGACAATGAACAGCCGGTCGAGTCGGATTATGAGATCGTCAACCTCAGATATGCGGATCCCGTACAGATTGAAGACAGCGTTGGGGACGGTTTCAGGGACCTGCCTGGGCTCGAGTTCCTTCCGAGCGTTCTTATCGAGCCGCTGAGGCAGACCCAGCAGGTGATAATCTTCGGCAGGAAAGACCTTCGGGATCTCATTAAGAAGATGATTACTGAATTAGATGTTCCGCCGGGATTGTTCGAGACGCGGCATTTCCCCTTGAAGTACGCCGACCCCGACCAGATAAAGACGATGATAGAAGAGCTCTTCAGTCAAACAAGTTCATCGAGCAATCCTTATTCGTCGGGCTATTATGGCGGGTATTACGGCGGTTACAGCAGTTACAGCAGCCGATCGAGAAGCGGTTCGTCATCAGCCGACGAGGTGAAAGTCATATCCTACGCGACGCTCAAGCAGGTTACCGTCATTGCGTCGCCTGAGAGGATGGAAGAGGTCGCAAAGCAGATAGCAGAGTGGGATAAGCCTCTTGACGTAGAGGCCGTCAGGCCGAGAATAATCGAACTGAAGAATTCCGACCCGGTCGAGATGGCCCAACTGCTCAAGACGCTTTTCAGCGAAGAAACAACCTCAAGAATGTCTATCTTCGATCTTCTCTACCGCGGCGGCGGCATGCAGGAGAAGTCGAAGATCGTCGGCCCGCTCTACGGGCAGTTGACCTTCGAGGACGTCCCCGGGACGAAGAAGATTATCGTAATAAGCAAAATTCCCGAGGCTTACGACGTTATCGAGCAGTTGATCCTCGACCTCGACAGAGAGGAAATGGGCGAGATACCGGAAGTCATAGAGATTAAATACGCCGACGTCGAAGACCTCAGCGAACGGCTCAACGCCATGTTCGTCCAGGCCGGTCAGCAGGCGAGAATCCGCCTGACGACGCAGGGTCTGAGCCAGGCATCTGCGATGGATGAGTCTTCGAGCAGCGGCAGCGGCAGCACTTCGAACCAGAGCCAGTCCACGGAGAATAGCTTTGTTACGCCGCCATGGTCCGGGTCCGGCGCCCGAGGGCAGCTCGATGAGAATATGCCGATAAGCAACGTTATCGGCAGGATACGGTTCGTTCCCGAGCCGCATACCAAGTCCATTATGGTCCTGGCACCGCCGGAATTCATGGACGAGATACGCGAATTGATCGACCTGCTCGATGTCCCCGGCAAACAGGTCTTGATCCAGGCCATAATTGTCGAGGTTGAACACACGAAGATGACCTCGCTCGGCGTCAAGTTCGCAACCGATCCGTCGGCCTTTGGAACGCCGGGTGAAAATGCAATGGTAGCGCTGTCCAACCTTACGAGTATCGCAACGCACGGCGGCGCGGCAGGGACCATATCCGCCACTGAAGGAGTCAGCGCAACAGGCTCAGGCACAATACTTGGCGTCGGAACCGATGTTTATGCCCTGGTTGATTTCCTCGTCAAGAACACGGACGCCCGGATACTGAACCAGCAGTCGCTCTGGACCAAGGACAACGAAGAGGCCAGCTTCTTCAAGGGCACTATGGTACCGTTTCTCGAGAGCGCGACGACGCTTTATACGACCACTGGCGGCTCGACGCAGAATATCACTTATGAGCCGGTCGGCATGGAACTCCGCGCCAGGCCCAGTATCACGCCCGACGACAGGGTGGATATGATTGTCAACGTTCAGATATCTCAGCTTACCTCCCAAACCCTGCTTAACCAGCCGGTCAGGAGCAAGATGGAGACTACCACCAATATGATCGTTCAGGATGGGCAGTCGCTTCTTCTCGGCGGCATACTCTTCCAGAAGGACAGCCTTGTCAAGACCAAGGTCCCCGGATTAGGCGATATACCTCTGGTGGGCGGTCTGTTCCGGCACAAAGCGGCCGTTCAGTCTAACAGCGAACTGCTGGTCTTTATGACGCCTCGCGTTATCGACGAGGACGACGAAAATATCTCTGAGGCTACACGGGCGGCGATTGAGGAGCCGAAGCAAAAACTGGAGAAGATTCTCGGAGAATTGAGCACAGCTCTCGAGGGGCTGGACCAGTAACTCCTTTGTCGAATCCTATCAGCGAAAAAGAAGGAGCCCTTCGGGGCTCCTTTTTCATGCGCTGCGCCAGCAACAGGCCGTGCCGCAGCGCAAAAAGTCTTTGACACGCAGCCGCATCTCAGGTCATAATTCCACCGTTGTCGTAATCAACATGGAAAAGGAGTCCAACAGATGTACGCAGCACTCGGCATCGTCGTAGCGGTTCTTTTTGTAATTGCCTTAATCTATAACAGCCTGATCGGCAAGAAGAACCGGGTCAAGAACGTATTCGGCACGATCGACGTGCTGCTGAAGAAAAGGTACGACCTGATCCCGCAGCTTGTCGCGGCTGTTAAGGGGTATATGCAGCATGAAAGGAGCCTTCTGCAGGAAATCACCGAGGCCCGGGCCAGGGCCGTCTCCGGCCGGCTCTCGGACGACGAGCAGGTCGTGCTTGACAACACGGTTAGCAAGGCGCTCGGCGGGATTATGGTCGCCGTCGAGAACTATCCCGACCTCAAGGCGGATAAGAGCTTTATGCATTTGCAGCGCACGATGACAGAGGTCGAAGAGCAGATTTCCGCAGCCAGGCGGGCGTACAACGCCGCGGTCGAGGCGTTCAACAACGCCGTCGAGATGTTCCCTACGAATATCATCGCTTCAATGATGGGCTATAAGACCAGGAGCTTCTTTGAAATCCGCGAAGAGGAGCGGCGGCCCGTCGATGCCGGCGGGCTCTTGAGTGGTTAAATCCGGACATCGCTTTTCAAATTGCAGAATCAACAAATGAAAACTATCGACGATCTTAAGCGGTTCTATGATACAACGCTTATGCCCGACCTGCTGGCTTTCGAGCAGCAGCGAAGGGGAATAGTCCGTAAGATAACTACTGTCATAATCGTTGCGTTGGGTCTTGGCGGTCTGAGCTTTGTTTTTATGGCGAGCAATATGCGCCAGGTCGGCCCGGCCGTTATGATCCCGTTCGTTCTGTGCCTGTTAATCGGGGGCGCGGTATGCTCGCTGCTGATACGGGGGTATGTGGCTTATTTCAAGACCGTCGTTATTGAAAAGATAGTGCATTTCATTGATGATAACCTCAGCTACGAGCCGAAGAACTGCATCCCTAAATCGACCTTTATGCTCTCCAAGATCTTCACGACGAAGCCTAATCGCTACAAGGGGGATGATTTCGTATCGGGCAAGGTCGGCGCAACGCAGATGCAGTTCTGCGAGCTTAACGCCGAGTACGAGAGCGGCTCCGGCAAGGACCGCCACACATACACCGTTTTCAGGGGCATCTTCTTCATTGCCGATTTCAATAAGCATTTCAACGGGCAGACCATCGTCCTGCCGGATACCGCTGAGAAGCTGTTCGGGCGGCTCGGGCAGAAGCTGCAATCGCTCAACGTGTTCCGAGGCGAGCTGATTAGACTGGAAGACCCCGAATTCGAGTCGCATTTCGTCGTCTATGGCAGCGACCAGATCGAGGCCAGATATATTCTCTCCACGAGCCTGATGGCGAGGATTACAGACTTCAAAAAGAGAACAGGCAAGAAGATATACCTTTCGTTCATCGGATCGATGGTTTTTGTGGCAGTTCCTTATACCCGTAATCTCTTCGAGCCGAGGCTTTTCAAGACGTTGCTCGATTTCGAGCCGATCAGGCGGTACTACGAAGATTTGCAGCTTGCCATAGGGATCGTTGAAGACCTTAACCTGAACACGCGTATCTGGAGCAAGGAATAGATGGATGCTCACAGCTTGACACCGGACGATCTGGCGGATTTGCGAATTGATGCGCTCGGCCCGTGCAAAAAGGATTCGCCGCTGCTGTCGCTCAACTCGCACTTTGTCGAGGATGACGAGAGAATCGCCGTGTATTCACATTCGGCTGATTTAGAGGCGTGCAAGGCCGCGGGCGTCGCACAGCCGATGTTTGAGAGGGCCGGTCCGAGGCGAAGGATTTTTTTTGACCCTGATAAGCTGAGCTGCGGGGTGGTTACATGCGGCGGGCTTTGTCCCGGCCTTAACGACGTCATACGCACAATTACTCTAAGCCTCGCCGTTCAATACGGCGTGAAAGATATCTTTGGCTTCAGATACGGGTACATAGGCATGTCATCAAACGCCCCGGAAAAGCCTATTCGGCTGACGCCTGAATTGGTGGACGATATTCAGCTCAAGGGCGGCGACATACTCTCGTCTTCCCGCGGTCAGCAGGACATGGATGATATGATCGACACTCTCGAAAGGATGCGAATAGGCCTGCTCTTTGTCATCGGGGGGGACGGAACGCTTCGCGGCGCACAGCAGCTCGTCAGGGCCATAAGGAAGAGGAATTTGGAGATTGGCGTCATAGGGATTCCCAAGACGATAGACAACGATATATCCGGCATCGAGCAGTCGTTTGGGTTTTCGACGGCAGTGGAGGCGGCGCGTCCGGCGGTCAACAGCGCCCACGAAGAGGCACGCGGGGCCTGGAACGGAGTCGGGCTGGTCAAGCTGATGGGCAGGGATTCGGGGTTTATCGCGGCGATGGCGACCCTGGCAAACAGCGTTGTTAATTTCTGCTTCATACCGGAGGTCCCCCTCGTCCTCGACGGCAAAGACGGCTTCCTTGCCGCGCTGGAGAGGCGACTGGATCGCAAACATCACGCCGTTATCGTCGTTGCTGAGGGGGCAGGCGGCGATTTGACCCAGCGCAGCGATGCGGCCAGAGATGCATCGGGCAACATCGTCAGAGAGGATATCGGGTTGCTGCTGAAGCAGAAAATAGCTGACTACTTCAAGAAGAAAGACAAGCCTCTGGCGTTGAAATACATAGATCCGAGCTACATAATCCGCAGCCTCCCGGCGGACTCCAACGATTCGGCTTTTTGCCTGCTGCTGGGGCAAAATGCCGTTCATGCGGGCCTGTCGGGGCGGACGAACATGGTCATCGGATACTGGAACCAGCACTTCGTGCACGTTCCTATCGCACTGACCGTTCGCGCGAGAAAAAAGATTGACCCGCACGGACATCTTTGGCAAACTGTGCTTGAAACGACGGGGCAGGCCCGAAGTTAGAGGCAGGGCGCTTCCGGCAGCATTTTGCAGTGAGTTTTGTGCGTTGCTACCCAAGACCCATAGGGGATCTCATATCGAGGATTTTTGATGAAGGCCGCCGCCATACATGCGCACGGAGCATTGGACTGTGTACAGGTTGAAGAAGTCGCTCGGCCGGAACCGGGCCCGGGCGAGGTTGTCGTAGAGGTTCGCTCTGCCGGGCTCAACCATCTGGATATTTGGGTGCGAAAGGGCAGAAAGGGCGTCGAGTTGCCGATGCCCCATATCCTGGGTTCAGACGCGGCCGGTGTGGTTGCGGCGGTCGGGCCGGAAGTAGTGGACGTTCATCCTGGCGATGAAGTAATAATAAATCCAGCCTTGAGCTGCGGGCGGTGCGAGCATTGCAGGTGCGGGCAGGAGAGCCTATGCGAGTCTTTTGGGATCGTGGGCCTTAGTCGGCCAGGCACATTCGCCGAGTATGTTGCTGTGCCCGCCGGCAATACCGCGCCTAAGCCGG
>JAFGTU010000550.1 GCA_016933985.1 Sedimentisphaerales bacterium
GGCCAAGTGCGGGGTATATCACTCTCGGGCGGGCAACGGGATCTGCCATCAGGTTCATTTGGAGCGGTTCGGCAGGCCGGGGGCCACGCTTTTGGGCAGCGATTCGCATACCCCGACGGGCGGGGGGATCGGGATGATTGCAATCGGGGCGGGGGGGCTGGATGTGGCGGTGGCGATGGCGGGCGGGCCGTTTTATTTGACCGCTCCAAAGGTGCTTGGCGTAAAACTGACAGGTCGGCTGAATGACTGGGTGGCGGCCAAGGATGTTATACTCAAGCTGCTGAGCATTCTTACGACGAAGGGGAACGTCGGCTGGGCGGTTGAGTACTTCGGGCAGGGGGCGGCGACACTTTCTGTGCCTCAGCGGGCGACGATAACGAATATGGGAGCCGAGTTTGGCGTGACGACGAGTATTTTCGCCAGCGACGAGCAGACAAAGAAATTCCTGTCTGCGCAGAAGCGGGGCAAGGATTATCAGCCGTTGGCCGCCGATTCCGATGCCGAATACGACCGGGTGGTCGAGATAGATTTATCTGCGCTTGAGCCGATGGCTGCGTGCCCATCTTCGCCGGATAACGTCAAAAGCGTCGGGGAGATTGCCGGGGTGCGAATCGGGCAGGTGGTGGTTGGAAGCTGCACGAATTCGAGCTTCGCCGATTTGATGATGGCGGCGAAGGTGCTCAAAGGGCGGCGGATCGATAATATGGTTGAATTCGCGGTGGCCCCGGGCAGCCGGGAAGTGCTCGCTATGCTGGCTGAGAACGGGGCGCTGGCCGATATGATTGCAGCGGGGGCGCGGATCTTAGAGAGCGGGTGCGGGCCTTGCATCGGGCAGGGCTTCTCGCCTGCCGACGGGGTGGTTAGCCTGCGGACATTTAACAGGAATTTCGCCGGTCGCAGCGGGACGAAGGGGGACAAGGTCTATCTGGTAAGCCCGGAGACCGCCGTGGCCTCGGCGCTGACCGGGAAGATTACCGATCCGCGCGATTTGCCGGGATTGCTTGGGGCTGAATTTCCTAAGGTGGCGATACCGAAGGAGTTCGCCATCGACGATAGTATGATAGAAAAGCCGTTGCCCGAGAAAGAGGCGAGCAAGGTCGAGGTTTTGCGGGGGCGGACGATTGTCGTGCCGGAGTCGCCGCCGAGGCTGCCTGAGCGATTAGCCGGAAAAGTGCTGCTCAAGTGCGGCGATAAGGTAACTACGGACCATATCATGCCCGCCGGCGTTTTTCTGAAGCTGCGGTCGAACGTGCCGGAGTACGCGAAGTTTGTTTTCAACTGCTTCAACGAAGAGGGCAAGGCCACATTTGCCGAGAAGGCGCTTGAGCTAAAGAGCAAAGGGGCAGCCGGGCTGGTCGTGGCGGGCGAGAGCTATGGGCAAGGCTCGTCGAGGGAGCATGCGGCTCTATGCCCGATGCACCTCGGTGTGCGGGCGGTGATCGCCAAGAGTATCGAACGGATTCACAAGGCGAACCTGATTAACTTCTGCATTGTGCCAATAGAATTCGTCGAGCCGGGCGACTATGACAGGATAGAGACGGGCGATGAGCTTGTTATCGACGGTCTGCTCGAGGCAATCAAGAACGACGACGAAGTGAAGATTGCCAGGATGGATGGATCGTTTGAATTTGTGGGCAGGTTGGAGCTTTCTGTGCGGGACAGGGCGGTGCTGCTTGCAGGCGGTCGGCTGAGTTTTACTCGTGAGCGTTGGAACCTGCGGTAAAGCCGCAGGCTAAATAGATTAAATGGATGATAAAATTATAACGGTTTTTGGCACTGGGCGGGCTAAAGCGGGCGAGGCGGCTTTCGATCTGGCTTATGAAGTTGGGCGGGAATTGGCTCGGGCCGGGTTTACAATCGCTAACGGGGGGTATGGGGGGACGATGCTGGCCGGCGCAAAAGGTGCCTGTGAGGCCGGGGGCGAGGTTATCGGCGTTACCTGCTCGGCGTTCAAGGGCAAGGCCAACGAGTTTATCAGCCGGGAGATTGTTACCGGGTCGCTGAACGAGCGGCTTAGCAAGCTGGTGGAGCTGGGGCGGGCCTTTATTGTGCTGCCGGGCGGGACCGGGACGCTTTTAGAGCTGGCGATGGTGTGGGAATTGAGAAACAAAGGCTTCCTCGACAGTGAAAAGCCGATTATACTTTTGGGCGGGTTCTGGAAGCCGCTGGTCGATGTTGTGGCGAGCGATGATTTCGAGAGCAGCCGATCCGTAGAGCAGGTGGACGGGGTAGAGCAGGCTGTTCGATTGATTATTGATGATTGATTATTGATTATTTCTTCTGGGCTCCGGGTTGTTTCCTGATGGGCGAGCATTTGAAGGCAATTTCTTTCATGTTTATCACGAGCGTTTTGCTTGCGGGCGGGGCGTTTGGGGCCGGTGCGGGCGGGAAGGCTCTTGTGCGCGAGGGGGCTTCTATTGATGGGATGCAGGGCAGGCTCAGCCGGGTCGAGGCGGATGATGCGGGGGCTTATATGAGGTTTGAGGGGGATGATGTCTGGCTGTTCGAGCTTGGCAGCGACGTGAACGACTATCGCAGTGTGGTCAAGGCCGGGACGAAGCTTCAGGTTCTGCCGTCGAGCCGCCTGGAAGGGATGATTGCGGATTTCGAGGAGCATCCGGGCGGAACGTACCGGCTGTGGGCCAGGGTGACGAAATACAAGGGCGCGAATTATATCTTTGCCGACTTTTTCCTGCCTGTGGCGGAGCTTGCGCCGATGAATTTTGACGAGCCGAACGAGCCGGTTGAGCCTAATGTGGCAGCGCCGGTTGCGGCAGGAGAGGCGGCGGAGCCGAACGCAGCGCAAGAGCCGGCCGGGCTGAACAGCAAACCTGAGCCGAATGAGCCGGGCAAGCCGTCGGACAAGCCTGCCCCTTCTGTGGCTGCGGTGAAGAAGATTGAGATGCCGAAGCTGCTGCGCGATCCTAACGCCGTGCTGGTGATACCGCAG
The DNA here is from genome assembly GCA_016933985.1 of Sedimentisphaerales bacterium. Classification (GTDB taxonomy): domain Bacteria; phylum Planctomycetota; class Phycisphaerae; order Sedimentisphaerales; family Anaerobacaceae; genus JAFGCD01. Next base: position 2,951 of record JAFGTU010000550.1, read on the forward strand.
GACGTGTTGGATAAGCTGAATGGCAAAGAGGTAATCCTGCCGAGGAAGATCGAGCCGCCGGTCAAGGAGATGCCGCGCAAGCTCGAACCGCGGCAAGTCGTTTTGCCGAAGAAGATAAAGGATGGGGCGAAGGACGAAGAAGGAACTGCGAAGGATTCAGGCCCGGCGCAGGACGTGCGGGACAAAGTCAAGAGGGATTCGGCGCGGTCCAATGAGACTAAGATCACGGCCGAGGGGCAAGCCGCCTCGTTCGAGCGGCCTGCGATGCGACTTGATGCGGTGCTGGCCGACCGGACCGCCGCTCTTTTGAAACAGGACAAGGGCCTGCCTGTATTTGTTCTGGATGCCCTTGGGATGAGCGTCGGGCAGACTACCCTGCATCTGCTCCCTTGTGACGCGCTGGAGTTGACCGAGTGGCAAGCTGCAGAGGCGCTGAACCGGCCACGATTCAAAATAGCGGGGATAAAGACCATGTACAGGGGCAAGGACTATCTCTTGCTCCAGAAGGCTACGCGCGTTTACGGGCATGGGAACTTCAGCAATTGACGCATCAGCCACGAAGAGGCAAAGGATTATTAGCCACAAAGGCACCAAGACACTAAGGCTAACAGAAGACAGACGACAGAGAAGAAAAAAACGGTGAGCGACGAACTTGACAAAATCCTAATCTCATCAGATGCCGGGGATTTCTCTAAGCGAATAGATGATCTGCATTGGAAGCTTCTTCGGGCAGCCAGGTTTGGAGGCTTTGATAAAGAAAGCAAGACCAACCGGGATGCAGTGCACAAGCTTCGGGGAGATGTTGACGAACATGGGTATGAGGTCGTGAGGGAATGGACAAAACAGTACGACGGAGTTGACCTGAAGCGGGATGCATTCCAGGTGCCGGAAGGTGTCCTCCGGGAAGCTCACAAGCATATAGGACAGGAGTTGCTTGCATCAATCCGCAAGGCGATAGACAATGTGAGGGAGTACCAGGCGCGCATATTCGTTGGGGCCAAGACACACTGGTTTGGAAACACGGGAATAAAATACACGGTGCTACAACGAGTGGGCGTCTGTGTGCCCGGTGGCTCAGCTCCGCTTGCCTCGACCGTTATAATGACAGCGGTTCCAGCCCAGGTAGCAGGAGTCGCAGAGATAGTGGTGGTATCCCCACCGCGATACAACGGCGACATTCATCCGGTGACTTTGGGCGTCTGCTACGAATTGGGAATTAGCGAAGTTTACCGAGTAGGTGGAGCCCAGGCAGTTGTGACTTTGGCGTCAGACAAGGTCATCAAGAAGGTTGATAAGATTGTAGGCCCGGGCAACCAGTGGGTGCAGTCCGCCAAGAAAGAGGCGTTCGGTGGGGTTGATATTGACTCAGTAGCCGGGCCAAGCGAAGTTCTCATAATTGCAGATGACGGAGCGAACCCCTGCTGGGTGGCGGCCGATATGTTGAGTCAGGCAGAGCACGACCCCGGAAGCGCAGTCTTGTTTACAGATTCGGAGCACTTCGCCGGGCAGGTTCTTGCAGAACTAAGAAAACAGTTGGTGGAGTTGGGTCGCTGCGAGAGGACTACTCGCTGCCTGTTGGAGTTCAGCAGGATAGTCATTTTCGAGAGTATGACTGAAGTGATTAAGCAAGCGAACGAGTTTGCTGCGGAGCATCTGCAGATTCAGTGCGGCGAAAAGAGCAGGGAAATAGCCGACCAGATCGACAACGCCGGCGCTATATTCATCGGCGAGTATTCGCCGGTGGCGGTTGGCGATTACTGGGCGGGGCCGAGCCACACCCTTCCCACCGGACAGACTGCCAAGTTTTTCAGTCCGCTGAGCGCCAACGATTTTATCAAATCGACGAGCATCATTGAGTACAGCGCCGAGCAGTTGGCTTCGAGTGCGGAGGATATTATTCGGCTGGCTGAGGTCGAGGGGCTGGATGCTCACGCCAGGAGCGTTCGGATCAGGCAAGAGGGTTGAATTGCTTTTCTCATTAGCCGGTGAGGCCGGCGGCCAAAGGGATTGGCGAGCGGGACGGGATCACCGAGAGGGGGGAGGGCGTTCTATTCTTGGCGGTTCGCTTCCGTCGGCTTATGGGCAGGTGAGACGACGGCGGTGGGGACAAATCACTACGTACGCAGGGCTTGGATTCCGCGCCAAGCGCGGAATGACCAGAGGGTGGGAATCTGCGCGATAGCGTCTATGGGCAAGTTCCAGCAGCGGGTAACCGGGGTGATGAGAGTGAGTTGCTGCGTTTTGCCGGGTCGTTGGGGTCCTATAAGGCGGGGATTGGGGTTGATATTATTGGAACAAGGGTCGGGCGGGGCTATTTTCTTTAAGCGTAGGAGGTAATATTGCAAGGGTGGTTTGGCTTATGGGGGGGCTGTTTTCTATATTTTAATTGGCATCAACGGGGTTTCCGGGCCTCGGCACAGGTATCGAGGCTGCTGAGAAGGCGAATTTGATACAGGCGCGAGGCTGGAATCCCGATGTATCCGGGTAACGATGCAGGGTGCGATTCGTCGGTTGTTGCGTGCTTGCGATGCGATGCTCGGCGGCTTCGTCGCCCCTTATGATGAGGTTTTGCAGGTGAATTTTATGTTAGGATTTTCCAGATCGCGCCCTTATTCGATCGGCGTGGATATCGGGAACGACTACGTGCGGCTGGGTCAACTGGCCGAGAACGGCAATGGTATGAAGCTGGTCGCGGGCCGCAAC
>JAFGTU010000551.1 GCA_016933985.1 Sedimentisphaerales bacterium
GAACGAGCGAATGACCGCTGCCGTCGGCGGGCAATGGCCAGCCCCGACCGTCACTGTACGAAAAGCTCACGATAGTCCCGTTCCACAAGTCGGCCAACTGGACCGTTTCACCGCTGTTGGACAACTGCGAACTGGAGGATATATACTGGCCTGCGATAATATCCGACAGGCCCGGATAGCGTGACTCGAAGGCGGCCTGGTACCTCACGGCCAGCACAAACGCGCCCGGCCCAACACTTGTCACATCGCTTCCGTTGAAATCAAACGTAATACCTTCAATGAAGGACACGTAGCTCAAATCCAGAACCTCATCGCCGACGTTCTTCAATTCGATAAACTCGAACTCGTCATTATTCAGGTCCAGCTCGCCCTTCGAGGTGTCGGCATCAAGGGGATTGTACATCACTTCGGTTATCCGCAGGTCGTCGAGGATTCCCGCCGAGACGGCCTCACCGACGACGAATTGGTTGGGATCGGACCAATGGCTCCACCGGCCCGTGGAGTCCTTCATCCTGCATCGAACACGATATGTATGGCCCGGCCTGACCATGTTGCCCGGTATCCATATCTCAGGTGAATAGGCGGTCATCTCTTCGGTTTCCCAGACAGGCTCGATCTCATATTTGCCCGGAGAGCCTCCATAACTGGGAGTGACGGGCGGGTCCTCAACGGATCTGCCCGTGAGTCGAAGATCGAAGAAGCAGTCGGAGCTGTCCGCAGCCTGGTTGATTACCTGCGCGACGACAATGTTCCTGCCCTCGACGAGATAAACCGCGGGGTCGAGGGTGTCAACGGTTCCCCAGTCATGGTTCTCGGGGCGGTTCGCAGCAGTGTCGGTACAGAGTTGCTGAGTGGCAGGGGCATTGCCGCTGCAGGCATAGACGTTGTTGATCCACATAATCGCACCGTCGTCGTACCTTGCCTCGACGAGGAGCTCATTAAAGGCATCGACGTCGTCAACCTGAAACTCCTTGCGGAAATATAGCGTTGTGTAATCGTACCGCATATCGGTGAGCGGGTCGTCAATCCACGTCTCTCCGTAGCCGATAGGGGTAGTGCCGTCGAGCCAGTCGGCGTTCTCATAGAAGTCAAGCTCTCGCCATTCGCTCTGCGGATCCGAAGGCTCCTTTCTGCCCTTGAAGTATTTCCAGGATGATTCCTCAGGCAGCAGGATGGTGCCGGGCGGCTCGGTGTAGGTTGCTTGAGAGCCCTCGGCGACCTCGGCGATGCGCCATTTCATGGCTGCGAAGGCGTTGCCCTGCGGGTCGCTGAAGGGGCCGACAGCGAATCTGAGCGAGTTAATGGGGTATGTTCCACCGGTTGTTTCCCGAATGACGGGCGTATTCGGGATGCCGGAATCGGCGGAAAGCGAATTCATCCTGGTCTGTCGCTCGACCACGAATTCCTTCATAACGTCGGTCATTCCCTCGAAGCTTCTATCGTATCCTCTCTGCTCGGCTTCCTCGTAGAATTTGCCCGTGCCCGCTCTGTTCGAGCCGCATTGGTCGCGGTATCCGTATGGAGAGCAAGCCGGGTCGGTGACGACCCAGTGATAGTCCCACATTGCACGGTCGGCATCGACGATTGAAAGGCCGCCCTCGGGGTCGTTGATGAAGGAGGCATATTCGTCGATAAGCTGGCCCATCTGGTCGGGATTGAAGAGCAGGTCGCAGAATTCCCTCGCACGGTTTTTGTTGGCGATATCGAGGGTGCTGTGGCTGAAAATGTTCTCTCTTCTGAAGGGATCGCTCGATGGATCGCCATAGTAGGTTGTCCACGTAAGATCGACATCCCAAGGCAGGAGGGTCCATAGGCCGGTTTCGGGATTGTTGTAGAAGAAGTGGTTCTTGTTTGTGATATCGCCGTGGTGGGCGGCCTCCTGGACGGCTACGTGGCTGTAGAAGCGGTCCAGGTTGACATTGGCCTGCCACCAGGCCGCCGAGGGGCTGCTCTCATAGGTATTCTTGAAATCGCGGATGTCGGAGAAATCGGTGACGGATTCCGCTCCCTGGTTGTTCCTCTCTCCGTAGCCGCTTTCCATCTTGTAGAGGTTTCCGTCGGGGAGGTTGTGCTCCATGAGGAACCGGTTGTCCATCTGCTCGATATTCATGTAGAGTCCCCAGAAGTCGCCGTCGTACTGTGTTCCGCTTGTTGTAAGGCCGGAGTGGGCGGCGTTTAGCAGGCCGTCTTCGTACTGCTCGTCGATGACTCTGAAGTGGAGGTAGCTTGTCTTGGAGGCTGGGACGCCGGCTAAATTGAACATCGCGAAGGTGACGGCCTCGAACATTGCCTGCTCGCCTCTCTGGCCGAAGTTGCCCTGCTGGATGGCTGCGGAGAAATTGACCTTGTCCCATTTGGTGTCGTACTTGTTGCCGTAGTCGTCTCTGGCCTGGAAGTAATGCCCGCGGTTGAAATCGAACTTCCACATGTTCTTGCCCATCGCGTATCGCCATACTCCGCCTCGCATCCTGTAGCGGATGTGGTCATAGACCCGCCCGTCATAGACCAGCGTCCCGTACCATTTGTAGTCGGCTCCCCAGTATTGTTCGAACCAGGTAGCCGTCTCGACGTCGGATTTCTTGCTGATTAAATGATACACCGGGACCATTTGGAGAACTTCCGGGCTGTACTCGATGACATCGCCGAGCGGCCCGGTGTCTCCGGGCTTGATGGCGGCGTGCCACGCCGGCACACCGTCATAAACAAAATAGGCAAAATTAGGCTGTGGATCGTCGGTATAAGGGCCCGTAATCGAAAGCCCGGTCCCGTCAACCGCCGTTATCCAGTACCGTATCAACCGGCGATGGACCTGGACTTCAGCCGGAATAATCGCCGTGTATTTGTCGTTGTGAGGCGTGACATCGCCGTGAGTGCCGTCGTCGAACATCTGGACGTAGGTCCAGTTGGTTGCGAATCGCGCATCATTCATCGCGATATAATCGCCCGGCTCGACCACCTGGTATGCCAGAGTCACCGAATCGACGCCGTCGGAGTCGGTGACTTTCACCGTAATCTTCACAGTCTCGCCTCCGACCGGCTGATTCGGCGTGTGATCCACCTGCCTCATCAGCGGCGGGGCGTTTGCGGCCAGGCAGAGGTTGGCCCCGCCCGGCGTCGGCGATTTACTTCTCCAGCTTCCGCCGAGATCGTTGTCCATTCCGGGATTGATCAATTGAATTGAATGGCCCGTCCCCGTCGGAGGATGCGCCGCGGGCACCGATTCGCCGACCGTCGGCCACGGAAAACCGAGTTGATAACTTACTTCATCGACTTTCTCATTGTCGGCGTCGCGCAGGGTAATTGTATCGCTGTCATTGCCGAGCTTCCCGGCAAAAGGCCCGAATGGTGCAAAGCCGAACTTGGCCTGAAACTTGGCCGGGTTCTGAGCGACAACGAGGTAGCCGTCGGGCGGTATGAGCGTGCCCGGTTGAAAGACGAACTCAATGCCTCTGGTGAATTGCCAGCCGCCAATATTGACCGATTCATCGGTAACATTGTACAGCTCGACGAATTCAGCCAGCTCCGTTTTCACGTCGGGGTCGTAGTGAATCTCGTTGATTACCACCGGCCCGACCTTCTTCGTCCAGTCTGCGGCAAGGATAGAGTAGTCGGCCGCATCGACTACGTCGGAGCCGGCAAGCTCGGCGCAGTCGTCCGCTCCTGCGGTGCACAGGCCCTCGTCAAGCCACTGCTGGGAAAGCAAAAGAAGGTCTTTGCCGGTGACATGGCAGTCGCCGTCGATATCGCCGTCGGGGCAGACCTTAATCGGCTCAACTCCCGTGGTGAAGTTCCACGTGCTGCCGACTGCCGTATCGCCGCCGTCGATTATGGAATCGACCCGCCAGTAGTAGGTCGTTCCGCCTGCGAGCGGGCCGGTGAAGCATTCAAGTGATTGGCCCGCCGCCACTTCACAGCGAAGACTCGTCGGCTGCCCGATAGCCGCCGTGTCGTTGCTGAAATAGACGGCGAATCTGTCAATCGGTTCGGGTGGCTCGGCGCCGGCCTCCCAGCGAAGTGTCGTGCCCTCAGGGTCTATCTGCAAGGCGCCGGTGGGGGGCGAGACGTTTACCGCACGCCATGCACCGGTTGCCACCGTTCCGTCGATGGAGTCAAATACAGCCGTACACAATACCCCATTTGAATGAGACGTCACGCACAAGCCGACATAGACATCCGCAGCCATTGAAATCGATGCGCTGCCCTGAGATGTCCAAGGGGCGCTGCCGTTCGCCGAGCTATACCCTGTAATGGTGCCGCCGGTGCGCACTATCTTGACATACTGGGGCGCATTGAGACCCGAATCGCCGTAATGCTGGCAGTCCCCGTTGGTGCTCGCCCGGTACTGGAAGGCCACACCGTTGCCCGGCGTTGCCACAATCATCGCAAAAGTGCTCGTCGCCCCCAGCGTTTCGCGTATCATCACGCCGGCCTTCGCCCAGGAATCGGTGTTCTGCACGCTGACAACGCGAGCCATCAGCTCGCCGTCGCCGGTCATCGGCAGATACATATAATGAAATGCGTCCGCCGTCCCCCAGATATCGCCGCCGTCGGCGTGAATCGTATATGTATCGCCGGCAACCTCGACACTGCCGACGGCGCCGACGGACCCTATATCACCGTCTTCCCAGGCTGAGGCCGTGCCAAGAAGACCAAGGCACAATACTGTTATCGCAATCATCTTCTTTGTCATTCGTCAGACCCCTTATAGTATTCCTGCGGACCGGCACATTGCTCGGTCCCAAGCTGCAACATCAAGTCGGCTGTGTCTTAACAATATCGTCGCGACGCTTTCAAGAGCGTGACCATTGTCCCAATTTGGTGAAACAATATTTCTTCCTTGAGGCCGAGACGACCGGGAATGCCGCGATGGTCATCGCTCGCGGAATTCGTCCTTCATGCCGCCGTGTCTAAGGACCGCGGCCCGGCGTGGGCGAATCGATTCGCCAGTTTGCAGGGTCGTTGCCGGAA
>JAFGTU010000552.1 GCA_016933985.1 Sedimentisphaerales bacterium
CCAGCGTGCTCCGTCCCGGCATAACTGAACGACCCGTGCTCCATGTAATGAAGCGCGATGAATGAGCAGGAAGCTGTCAGCGCCCTCGCAGGGTTGACAACCTCTAAAAAACCCATGTTGATTGGCATCCCACACTGGTCGCAGTACTCCATCCCAAAAGTCCAATGTTCCACTTTGTACGTTTCGCCCGGCAGTGCCTCGCCTTCCAGCGGCAGGTCATTAATGTCCGCTGCGCAGAGTTGAGCCAATTCAGCGCCGTCGAGAATGTCGTTTCGGTTTTGGTCGCGTTCAAATTCCAGGTAAGCAAGAGTGGCCTCTTCGGCGTCGGCGAGCAAATCGCCATCGCTGTCATGGGCGACGGGCAGTTGGTGAACATCAGGCGTAAATGCCGCCAGGGCCTTGTGCAGAGTTACTCCTGTGCCTAATGAGATTGCCGCCGCCGTGCCGGCGACCACCGCGCGCTTTCTGAAACTCGTTCGCTTCTTGATAATTATTCGGCGGGTTCGTTTTCTGCTCATTTTGCTTCCTCCCAAAAAAAGCACTTTCTATAATTGAACCTTCCAATATCCTATCAGAAACAGGGTATTCTGTCCAGCCTTTTTTCACTGTTTTCCAAATTATCTGCTCATTCGCCCGTCAGGGCGAAGAAACGCCCTCCACACCCCCAAATCCCCCCTCATACAGATGAAATACGCCTCCGGGCCGGAGCTACCTGCTGTGGGTAGTGGTGGTGAAGCTCCGGATTGGGCCTTTCGTCGTCCGGATGCCATTCAGTTGGAATACTTTCTGATGTTATCAGCTCTGCTTTTTAGACCAGCAGATAAGGCCAATTCGATTGCCTTTTCAACGGCAGTTGTGCTTTCTGAATGTCGGCCGGCAGAAGCATAAGCAGCAGCCAAGGCGAGCTGGGTATTAATCTTCTTATGCATGCTGTACTCGCTGATCATTTCAGCGAGCCGTAAGGTTCCCTTGTATTCTTCAATGGCTTGCTCATACTGTCCTGAGCCGGCCAATGCAGAGGCCAGGCATAAGTGTGCATCCGGACTGTCGGCAGAGAGTTCGACGGCCTTGCCTGCGGCATAGAAAGCCTCTTGCATCCGGCCTTTTTGTTGCATAACGACCGACCTGATTATCCAGGCTGTGGATGACCGGTCATATATCGAGAGTATGTCGCCGGCCGCCTCCAGAGCGTGATCGGCCTGCCCGTTCAGTATCGACTTCTCCAAGCGGGATAAGAGCTCGCTTTCTGTATTGGCTCTGTAGCAAAGAAGTGCGGGATTATCCGGTAGAATATCCAGACCGTCTGCGATGTGCTGCAGCCTCTCCAGGTAATTATCGGAATTGTATGCCATTAGCAGGCGCGACATAGCCCGGCGGACCACCTCATAGTCTGCGAGCCATTTGCCCTTTTGCTCTTCAGTGAAATCAGTCAAGTCAATGTGGTCATAAACAGACTTGCTCTCAACGACCTCACTGAATTTTCGAGATACCGGGTGCCCGCCCGGCTCACTGTCGGTATTGAACTCGACAAACGGAGAATAATCGCTGTTTAGAGAGAATCTTCTGATGAACTTCTTCAAGTCTCTCTCATCACCGAGGTAACAACTTAAAACGTCCGTACTGTTATTAATATCTATTTCGGACAGGCTTCGCCGCACGGCGATTCTCGAAAGCTCCTGCTCTATGTGGCTCGGCGAGAAATGCTGCCACTGCTCTGAACATGCTATCACAAAGTAGGATGCGGGGGCAGTGATCATATACCACATGGTAACATGCGGATAGACTTCCATTGCCGTGCCGACTATACTGTTCAGTTCAGAGACCGGCACAACATCATACGAGGGTATCCACGATACAAATAGGCCTCTTTTATCCAAGCGTTCTTTGGCGCTTTCAAAATATTCTTTGGCATACAGCGAAGCGTTCTCGGCGAAATACCTCGGATTTATCGAATCACTCACAATCGCATCATAGCGCTCTTCGGTCAGATGAACATAGTTTTTCGCGTCCATGAAGATCATGTTCACTTTCTCATAAAGCTTCTCTCCGAGGTTAATGTGCCTGAAGAACTTCAGAGAAACATCGACTACTTCAGGTGCGATCTCCACACAGTCAATGCTCTCAAGCTCGTGCATGGCAAGACACGCCGTGCTCTCTCCGGAGCCGAATCCGACAGACAGAATCTTCTTGGCGCCGCTGTTGAGCAAGACGCCGAAATGCCCCAGCATCTTCTGATCGCCGCGGTAGAAGCGGGCGTCACCCGCTATTCTCCTGCCGGACGCCCACAAAGACAAAGTGCCTTTATCCAGATCCTTGATCACTGATATCGTCGCTGCAACACCCTCTTTTAACGCCACAACTTCGCCGTCAGGCGGAATCGAGCCTGTCTTTGAGAGTGGTATAATCGAGTCCGCCTTGATAACCGCGTTGAGCAGATGTGACGGCAATTTCAGAGTGAATATGGTCAGTATGCCGCCCACGGCCAGGACAGCCGACCGCCCCGCAATTCTAAAGCTGGAGGAGAAATACAGATACATAATGCCGGCCATCCACATTCCGGCCAAACCGAGTATCGAAATGGAAAGCTGAAGGCCCAGGAGCGGGATAAAGACAAAACCGGTTGCAATGCCGCCCATTACCGCGCCTATACTGTTCACTCCATAGGCGGTCCCTGTCGATCGACCTACCTTATGCAGACAATTTGTCCACGCCTGAAGACCTATCGGAAAGCCTATGCCCATAACTATTGAAGGCAACAAGAATAAGGCCACACTATGCACAATCGGCGCCACTAAATAAGGAGACAATGGCGTCCACGCCTTGACCGGTCCCAATTCCCCAATTAGCATCGGCACAATGTCTGATGACCACAATATCAGCAACGGAAGATAGACAATCCCGCATATTCCCAACAACATCAAGCTCAGCGCAAAACATGTTGCCGGGGCCTTGAGTTTCATCACAAGCCAACTGCTTATCCCTGCTCCGATAACATTTCCCAGAAGGTAAACGGTTAACACCGCGCTGAACACATAAGTAAAACCTCCGAGCAGATGGACTATGCTCCGCATCCAGAGCAGCTCGTAGCTTATGCTTATAAAGCCGCTGGCGAAGAAAGCCACAGCTAAAAGACGGAGCTTGCGGTCTGTTGTTTTGGTGTCGGCGGCTTCGTAAGTCAAGGAGGTGCTGTCGTCTTGTTTGGTCGTAATCCTGGAGAAGAGGGACAACAGCCATCCCCCAGATGCCACGAAGAGATTCAGAACAGCCGCGATGTACAATGTGCCCATAATACCGCAGGTGCGTATCAAAACAAATCCTGCCAGAAAACAGCCCGCCGCCGCGCCGAGGGTGTTCAAGGCGTAGAGTCTGCCTACTAAATGACCGGCTTCTTTCTCAATCGAGGTGACAAATCTGGCCAAAAGAGGCAAAGTGCTGCCCATTAACATCGATGGCACAAGCAGTATCGTCGCAGATATTACCACCTGGACGATAAGCAAATAACCCTGGGAAGGATGGTATCGCTGGTAGAACCAAACGTAAAGAGGATCTACCAGCTTCAATATCCAGGGCAGAGACAATGCTGATATTGTAACGAGGCTCTCCAGCAACGCGTATAGCCGGAGATGACGATTAACTGAATCGCAGTATCGCCCCATAATCAAAGCCCCAAGAGCCAGACCTCCCAAAAACACTGAGACCACAATGCTCGATGCATAAACGGTATTGCCGAGTATCAGCTTAAACAGCCGAACCCAGATAACCTCATCTATCAAAGAGCACATTCCCGAAACGAAATAAATCATCATTATCAGATTGATGCTCAACCGTCTGGAAATGGCGATGTCAGGGCCGTTGCCGCTTTGAATATCCCGCGACGAATTACCTTCTTGTTCTGCTAATCCCGGATTTATCGCCATAATCTCAACCTTGCTGCACACCGGATTTCATGCGTACAAACTCTGTAAAGCAACCACAACTTAATCCCCGAAGGCGGGCTTGATATGAAGACAACTACGATGAATTATGATGGCAAAAACAAAATATGATGCTACGACGCTTGCAAGCCCGCCTTCAAATCTTAACTTTCCTATATACTACCACCAAACTGCACGAGTTTGCAGGCAATTTGTCAAAAAAATGTTCCCATCTTTCCATTTCGCGTCCTCACGCCGTACCCAAGAGGCAATCCGGCTCACATAACCGCCCTTCGGCGTCCCAACAACTTTCAGCCCCGCCGCCTGCGGGCGTGGGACGTTTACCCATTGAGTCTTTCCTAATGACAACACGCCTATCGCACGACGTCACGGTTCTCAGATTGCGCGCCGTTAAGAATGTATCGGAAAAACGAGATAAACCCCAAATTTTTCCCCCACCGCTTCGTTGACCTCCGGTTAGATTTTATTGGACAGAAACCGCCCCTCCCAACAGCCGTTCCATATATGGTGTTGGAGTCATACTCCAATCTCATATATCGTGGTTTCGGTTATGGGGCGTTCGCTTGCCCGCCCTGTACGGCGCTAAAGAAAAGAACCCCGCCAAGTCGATATTGGCTTGGCTAACAGGGCGCCTGAAAAGAACTATGAAAGGGTCGTTGGGCATGAGCAAACGTGAATTGATAGACTGCATCTGCGAGATAAACACCAGCGCAAAACCGGAATTTCTCGCCAATTTTTCCGAAGAGGACCTAACGGAGTATCTCGAACATCTGATGGAGTTGGATCTGGAAGAGCTGGCTTTTTGCAGCAAAGAACTCTGGGGACGACGAAGGGCTTCTCGGCAAGAGGGTTCGGCAAGTTCAAGAATCGTATCAGACGGACATTCCCCGCGCCGGCAATATCCGGATCTCTCCTTACACCTTCTTCCAATCCATTGATGCGTCCCTTCCTTCACCCTGATTAGCCTTCGTCGCCGTGACGCCTGATCTCTCCGCTATTCATTCAGCTCGAGTTGAGGAACCAAGCCTCTGGTCGGAGGGCTCAGTTTCGGGTCTTTTGGTGAGTCCGAGCCTTGATTCAATGACGGCGGCGTGAAAGTCTCGCCTGCGGCGTCCTCATCCGGCGTTGTTGTGCCCGGCGCGGCTTGGCTCCTCTCGACGAACGGCGACACCGGCGGCGCCTGATCGGCTGGAACTATACGAGGAACCTGCATAATACAGTTCTGCTTGAATGCCAGGGCGACGGGCGTGTAATCGTTCGGAATGCTAAAGGCGAAGTCCAGAGGCTTTGTCGTTTCAACATCGCTAAAGTGACTTCTTTCCAAAGTTATCTTCTCCGAAAGCCTCTTTGTCGTGATCTCATTTGCCCCTGAGAAATAGCCGATCGGATAGATATTCATTCCCTCTTGGCCGCTCGAGTCTCTTGGCTTGCAGATTAGCCGCAGTTGGCCCAGTGTGAATTTTCCTGTCTTACTCACCGCATTCCTCAACATTTCCATCCGGACGACGATTATTTCATGTCCCGTTTGCGGCGTTACAGCCTGTCCCGCGGAATCTTTGATCCCGCCACGCGGGGCTTGCCACGCCCCATTCTCTGAGGGAATTCTGACCGACCCCGGCTTGACAACAAGCGATATATCATCTGAGTCGTTGTGTCGATTAAGATACACTTGGTCCAAAAAATCAGCATGTACTGTGCCAAAGCCCTGCGGATTGCGAATCGCACTGAGACTACCCTTGCTCAGCATACTGAACCACCCCGCTACAAATCCGTCAACGTTGAGAAAAACCTTGCTCGGACTCTCGGAATTCGGGTTTCTTGCATCGAACCGCTGATATGGATAGTTGTTGGGCAGCGGCGCCATCGCCAGAGCAGTCAGAAGCAGCCCGGAGACAAGCAGCCCCATAAAGGCGCCGAGAATCGGTCGCCCGACACGCTCCGGAAGAACGCCAAAATCAACTTTCTGCTTGGCTAATTGCATCACTGCCGTCTGGAGTACGGCGAACGCAATAACGAAAAGCAGCACAAAACACAACGACTGGGCATACGGAACAACCTTGCTGTCGGACCCCTTGCTGATAAAGTAGTCCGCGGCCATCTCAAAGAAGCCGAACGCAACCGCCGACGCCAGAATTGTCGCGATTATCGTAGTCACGGCCTGGAAAATGGAGCCTTTGAGGTATTGGTAGGCCCCACAACCGAGAACTATCAGCAATACAGCCAATGCGGTCATGCTCTTTTTCTCCTGTCTTTAGTCTTTCGACTACGCTATCATATTGTCCTGCCGGCAGAGACAAGCCTCCTTATCGGCCTGTTACTATTTTGCCTTCGATTTCGAGGTTGACAGGACTCTTATCATCTCCTCTATCGCGGTTATTCCAGCAATAGCTTTTCTTAACGCCTGCTCCTGGATGTGCAGCATTCTCGCTCGTCTGAAGTGCGCGCCGATTTCAGGCAGCGACTTGGAGCTCCTGACGACTTTCCTGAGTTCGTTGTTGATGATGATTGTCTCGAAAAC
>JAFGTU010000553.1 GCA_016933985.1 Sedimentisphaerales bacterium
CTGACGCTGTTGAAATCGTCGTACCATGACAATATGTCGTTGAGCCACATCCACGTGCGTGCGACTGAGAGGAAATTCGTCCCGCATCCTTTGAGCGCGGCCTCAGCCTTCTCTAAACACACTCTTGCCTGCTCTTTGGGGCAGGTCAGTTGCGGTGCGGAAACGCAGGAGAGAGCTGCTATCGTGTGATTCGGTGCACGAAGGAGTCGCCCTTGAGCCGTACCATCGATCTCGATAACCTCGCTCTTTATCTCACCGCTGAGGGCATGCACCTGTACACCGGCGATCGGCCCCAAAGAGGCCCCTTCTTGACCCACGAGAAAACTCGGAGCGACGCCATCGTCGAAACCCTGACCTTGGTAGGCTCGCGACCTAGCCTCCGCCAAGATATCCATCACATGCCCGGCGGCGAAGACACGTTCCTCAAGGATGCGCGCGTTCTGGGGCTTGAGGACATCCCTTATCCCGGAGAAGAGCTGCTCGGCAACCTCGTCCGGCGGGGCATTGTGCCGCGGCACGGCTGAAATGTAGAATTCAGTTACGCCCGATGATTCTATGGCTCGCGTGTCAATGTTTACCGTCATTCAGCCTCTCTGCTGGAAGATTTCTGAGTATTGACGTTTTTGGCCCGATATTACGCCCGTTAAGAGGCGGTGCCCAAGATACAAAACCATGCCGGCCGGATACGCCCAATGCATCCAGGAGGTCACACGCAGTATATACTAATCGGCATCTGCAGCAAAATCAAGCTAATTCCCATAGCGGCCGCAGCATTATCGCCACCTCATAAAAGCCACTGCAATAATCATGAAAACCCTGTATAATCGGCCTATATTGACCGTCCCTTTAGGAACGATATGGGACGAGTTTGACTTCTGCAGCATAGTGTAAGTGTCGTTGAGTCTTGTGTAAAGGAGAAACAATGTTCAAAGAGGATTCCTCATCCGGTCGTTTGTGTGCGGTTGTTGCTGCAAATATGGTCTTTTTGGGCTGTCTGAATTTGTACACCGTGGACGCCGAAGCGGACCAGGCCAAGACTTACATCCCAAGGCTCGAAAGGATACTTAATGAGAATATTGTGCCTTTTTGGCTGAGCAAGAGTCTCGACATCGAGCACGGCGGATACACAATAAACTTCGGTCCCAAAGGCGAATTGAAAGATGGCGGAACCAAAATGATTGTCACACAGGCGCGGACGATGTGGCTCTTCTCTCGCCTGGCCCGGGCCGGATACGGGAAGAAGAAGTGCCTGGATGCCGCCGAGCTGGGCTATAGATTCCTTGAAGAGAAGATGTGGGACGAGAAAAACGGAGGATTCTACTGGGAGGTCGATGTCACCGGCGACAAGAAACTCAATCCCAAGAAACATCTGTACGGACAGGCATTTGCGCTCTACGGCGTCTCGGAGTATTATCTCGCGACCAAAAAGAGCGATGCGCTGAAATTCGCAAATCGCATATTTGACCTGTTGGAGGTAAAGTGTCACGACAAGGAGTATGCCGGGTACATCGAATCCTTCAACGAGGACTGGACGGCTCCGCCCGCAGACGAGCTTTGTTGCATGGGCGTCCCGAACGGGCTGAAGCTGATGAATACTCACCTCCACCTCCTCGAAGCGATGACGACCTTCTACCGGGCAAGCAGGCTGCCTTTGGCTCGCGAAAGACTGATCGAGCTTATAAACATTCAGAGCAACGCCGTGGTGCGCAAAGACATCGGCGCGTGCACCGATAAGTACGACCGCAACTGGCGGCCCAGGCTCGAGGGGGACTGGGCGAGGGTCTCCTACGGCCACGATATTGAGAATATCTGGCTGCTGATAGAGGCGTGCAACGCCGCCGGCGTCTCGAGCCGCCCGTTTGTCGATCTTTACCGCACGCTGTTCGAGTACTCGCTGAAGTACGGATACGACGAAGGCCGCGGCGGATTCTACGACAGCGGCCAATTCGCAGCGCCAGCCGACAAACGCGATAAGGTCTGGTGGGTCCAGGCAGAGGCAATCGTCAGCTCTTTGTACATGCACAGCCTGACGCGAGATCCGAAATACCTGCCTGTATTCGAGAAGACACTCGCATCTATCGAGAATAACCTCGTCGATTGGCAGAACGGTGAATGGTACTGGGCTGTGAACGACCAGGGTCGTTCAAGCGGTGACAAGGCAAATATCTGGAAGGCAGGCTACCACAACGGACGCGCGATGATTGAATGCCTTGGCCTGTTGAAACTGGCTTCCGCGTCTGCAAAATAAGTCTTGCACACGTCGCCGGCTACTTTTTCAGCAGTGGGCCGGCGCTGCGTTTGTAGATTTCAAGCTTCCTTCCGATCTCTTGGGCGAGCAACCGGTCTTGCGCCATCAGCGCAAAGTTTAATGCCTTTTCCGCCGATACGACGGCCTCGCGGAATCGCCCCATCTTTGCATAGTTCATTGCGAACTGGTCGTGCAGTATTGCGGAGGTATCGATTTGGGGATCGATGCTCACCGCCTTATTGTAGTGCGTCAGGGCTTGTTCAAGCTTCCATCGCTGGGCCAGAGCGCCCGCGAGCAGATAATGGGCCTTTGCGTTGTCCGGGTCAATCCGCACCGCCTCGGAGAGATTCAGCTCCGCCTGCTCGAAATCGCCCTTCCCGAGCATCGCTTCTCCGAGACTGCGCCGCATGCTCAGAAGGTTGTATTGCTTGTCCAGGCCTTGGGGCATGCCGCGAAGAGCGACCTGAAGATGCGCGGCGGCGAGGTCGAATTGCCGCTGGTGTAGCAGAGCCATTCCCAGATCATGGTGAATGCGAGGATCGTTGGGATCGCTTTCCATCGCCTTTCGGTAATGCTCCATGCCCTCCTTATACATGTTCTTGGCGTTGTAGAACAGGAAG
Source organism: Sedimentisphaerales bacterium (assembly GCA_016933985.1). Taxonomy (GTDB): domain Bacteria; phylum Planctomycetota; class Phycisphaerae; order Sedimentisphaerales; family Anaerobacaceae; genus JAFGCD01. The sequence goes on from JAFGTU010000553.1 coordinate 2,869, forward strand.
CCCAACTGGCGATGCGCCGTCGCGTTTGTCGGATTCAACTGTAGGGCGTTATTGTATTCCTCTATGGCGTTGTCCGTATCGCCCGCCTTAAAGAATTCATTGCCCGCCCTGACATACGAGTAATCGTCGAGGAACTCCTCGCGGATCTTTTGTATCGCAGACGCCTCGGCGTTGACAAATTCCGGTATGTTGGCGGCACGGTCCGATCCCGTGAAATGCGACAGCACGATCGCCGGTGTGCTCTCGCCCTGCTCGTCGATGTGAGTTAAGAAAAGCTGCGTATAGGGGGAATGCGCCTTCGAGGAAAAAACGAGCCACTTGCCGTTGGGAGAGAAGCTGTGCCACGAGTTCATTCGATTTGTGTTGGCACGCAGTCTTCTCGCCGCGCCTCCGTCTGCGGGGATGATGTAAAGCTCGCTGTCCGGCTGGAGAAGCATGTAATTCTCCGCCCTGCAGAATACGATCCATTTGCCGTCCGGCGAGTACTTCGCAAAGTAGTTGCTCATCCCATTATTGGAGGCGCCTTCGATCGGCTCGGCCTTTCCGCCGTTGCCGCCGTTGAAGGGCACTCTGTAAAGATCAAACTTGAACGGCTTGCCCTCTTCGGTGAATTCCCTGCACTCCTCGCGGGTCAACAGCACCTTTCCCTGGCCTTTTGTGTCATTCAGATCGTAGGCGATGGTCCGCGCAAAGACAATGTACTCTCCATCAGGGCTCCAGGTCGGATTGCTCTGAACGTAATTAGGGTCGTCGGCGCCGGCTAACGCATGAAACGTGCGCTTCTCTCTATCGTATACGCAGAGGATGCCTTTGAGCGGAAAGAAAAGCTGAGAAAAAGCAAGGTCCGGCTGCGGAACAAATACGGATTTGTCCTTCACCGTGCTGACCACAAACCTCCCATCCGGAGAGATTTGCGAAAGCAGGCCGAACGTTTGCTCGCCGTCTTCTTTCCTGTAGTCGTCCCAAGTGATGACATCACCGGCAACGAGAGTCATATGCTCTGCGACTCTTGTGATAACGTATGAGCCTTTGCTGTTGGCGTAATCGACGTCCATCGCAAGCGTATCGGCGCTGCGGGAGAAAGAGTGGCAATTCCCGCATACCGGCATTCCCTCAAGCACAATGGGCGGCTGACGCCAGGAGGAAATCGACCCGAAGCGCCATCTGATGAGCGAGGGGTCTTTGACGGCGTTGACGAAAGGCAGATTAACCTCCCGGTAGAATATCGGCGCGCCCACGGGCTCGGTGGATGTATTGATGCTAATTTGGCTTGCTGAGAGAATCTCTCTCGGCGGTTTACGGTTAAAGCCAATGATGGTTACGCGTGCCCCCTTTTGCACAGACCCCTTCTTCATAGCCTCCCAATCGGGTGGTTCGGGTGTCCACCGCGGCTGCTCAACAAACGCGTTGATACGCCGTGCCCCGCCCTCGAATTCGACGCTGACCAGCCAGCCGTCACAGCGGTTATCATCGTCTTTCCAGAGAAACGTGGGGGCGCAAATGTCCGGAGGGAACAATGTGCCGTCGAGCGGATACTCAATTGTCAAACTTCCGTATTCTGCAGGTCCGCGGAACACTCCCAATATGTGCTCAGCCTTTGGGCCCGAAGGAATGAGAAACCACGCCACCACTACCGCAAGAATGGCAATTGCGACCAGAATCCCTATGAAATATAGGACTGAAACACGCATGAACCCTCTTTTTTTATATACCCTGAGTCTTCTTCTGCCTACATAGTTGCATCTGTTCAGTAATCTCCCGGGCAAGCTTTTCATTGGAGGCCTTGCGAGCAAGGCCGAGCGCCTTTTCAAGAGACGCGATAGCCTCGTCGAATCGCTTGGTTTCGGCATAGCTCGCCGCTATATTCACAAGGGCGCCGGGATTATCGGGCTTGCGTCGCAGAAACTCCAGCCAATGAGCAATGGCCTGTTCGTGTTTGCCCTGCTTTGCCAGGGCGACACCAAGGTTGTATCGAACGGCGATGAAGTCAGGGTCGATGCGAATCGCCTCAGACCAATGAGTAATGGCCTCATCAAGCTTTCCCTGTTGCACCATTACCTGACCGACGCTGTAGCGCATGGTAACATCGTTCGGTTCAAGCTCGATGACCTTCAGCCAGTGATCGAAGGCCTCGTCGAGCTTTTTACTCCGAGCCAGCGCAGTGCCCAGGGTGCGGTGTGCTTCGGCGTCGTTGGGCCTCTGCCGAACGACTATCTGGAGATGCTTGATGGCTTCATCGTCTTTCTTCTGTTGGAACATAGCCTGGGCAAGGTTGTAATGGGCGTCGATGTTGTTGGGGTCCAGACGGGCTGCCTCGGAAAGATGGGATATCGCCTCTTCGGTCCTGCCCTCGCTCAGTAAGAGTGCTCCAAGGTTGCCTTGTGCTTTGACGTGGTCGGGTTTTAGCTTTATGACTTTTACAAAGTATGCGGCTGCATCTTCATTTTTTTGGCGGCGAAGCATCACCTGGCCGAGGTTGTAGTAGGCTTCCACGTTGTTGGGGTCCAGGCGTATGGTCTGCGACCATTGGTCCGCTGCTTCGCTGATTTTGTCCGTGTAAAACAGCGCCAGACCCAGGTGGAAGCGTGCGTCGGCACTGTCGGGATTCAGCTCCAGCGCCTTTAGGGATTGCCGCTCGACTCCTTTCCAGTCTTTCGCTTTCATGAATTCTCTTGCAGCGCGGACGTACGACAGGTCGTCAACGAACTGTTCGCGGATGCCTTTGATGGTCGAAGGCTCGGCATTGACAAACTCCGGTATGTTGGCCGCACGGTCCGCTGCCGTAAACCGCTCCAGAACCACAGGCGGCGTGCTCCGACCATCTTCGTCGATATGCGTGAGGAACAGTTGCGTATATGGCGAGTTGGCTTTCGATGAGAAAACAAGCCACTTGCCGTTCGGCGAAAAACTATGCCACGAGTTCATTAGCCTCGTGTTGGCCAGTAGTTTCCTGGCCTCACCTCCCTCGGCGGGAATAATGTAAAGCTCGCTGTCCGGCTGAAGAAGCATGTAATTCTCAGCCTTGCAGAATACGATCCAACTCCCGTCCGGCGAGTACCTCCCAAAGAAATTGCTCTTGCCGTTGAAGGATGCGCCCTCGAGCGGCTCAGCCTTGCCGCCCTTGCCGTTGTTGAACGGTATCCTGTAAAGATCGAATTTGAACGGCTTGCCTTCTTCCAGGAATTCCCAGCATTCCTCGCCGCTGAGAAGGACTTTGCGCGGACCGGTATGTTTCAGCTTGTAAGCCTCGGTGGCTGCAAAAACAATACTCTTGCCGTCCGGGCTCCAACTCGGATTGCTTTGCACCAGGAAAGGATCGTCCGCACCGGGCAAGACATTGAAACTGCCCGTCTTCCTGTCGTATATGCAAAGGATACCCTTCACGGGGAAAAAGAGCTGTGAGAACTCCAGCCCCGGCTTAGGGACAAAAACCGACTCATCTTTAACCGTGCTGACAACGTATCTGCCGTTCGGAGAAACCTGCGAAAGCAGCCCGAATGTTAATTCCTCATCGTCTCTCTTGTAGTCGCTCCACGTTATGATCTTGCTCTTATCCAGAACCATCCGCTCTTCGACAGGCACGATAGCATAGGAACCCTTGTCGTTGGCGTAATCGATATCCATCCCCAGCACCCCCCCATCGGTCGAGAACGAATGGCAGTTCCCGCAAACGGGCAGCTTCTCAAGAACGACAGGCGGCTGCTCCTCAGACGATATCCCCCCGAACCGCCACCGAATGTTCGACGGGTCCTTGACCGCATCAACAAAAGGAAGGTTTACTTCCCGGTAGAATATCGGCGCCCCGACCGCATCGGCAGACGTTTTGATAGTAATGTGACCTGCCGAAAGGGCCTTTTGCAGCGATGCACGGTCAACGCCGATAATGGTGACAACTGCCTGCTTCTCCCGTGAGCGTTTCTTTATCTCCTCCCATTCTGCTGCCTTTGGGGTCCATTGCGCCGCACTGGTGAGGGAGCGGACATCTTCTTTGCCATCATCGAACCCGACTAAAACCAGCCAGGCATCGCACTCGGCGTTTTCATCTTTCCAGCGAAACGTAGGAGGAGCTATGTCCGGCGGGAAAAGCGTTCCGTCCAGAGGGTATTCAATCGATAACCGCCCGGCCCCACTCACATTCTCAGAGGCCGTCAGAACGTCCTCTACTTCGAGTCCAGCCTGTCCGTCAGGCGTACTTGCCGGCGCAACCGCGCAAAGTGCCATAATCGCCGGCAATGCCGCCACAATAAGCTGCATGGCTGAATTCTGCATAAACACGCCAAGATCAAAAGACCTTTTCTTCCGGAATCAACACATAATAGGTATCGTCAATGCAAATTTCAGCTTAACTGACAATCCTTGATTTTGCAAGAATTATTCCCCCGTCCCGGCCTAACCGACAGCGCCTTGTACTCCGCCGCTGCTATTCTCGCTCCGGCAAATTCGACCGCCAGGGCTCTGAAGAGGTCCCTGCCTTCGGAGTCGCCATCGTCACCGGGAAACCCACGGACGCTTTCTCTGGGCCGCGAGCGATTCGTCCCAGGTCCTCTTTGACTACTCTAACAGGTTCGCAGACAAGCTCCGGAACGCTGTAAGTCCAAAGGCACGAATCGTAGTAGCTCGGGTCCTTCTGCGGGAGCAGCAAAGGTTTGAATGCCCCGCCTTCCTCGTCAAGATAGCTGATGTACGTCCGGGTGAATACCCCGCTTTTCCTCTTGCTGCTGAAGGCGATCCATCTGCTGTTGCTCGAAAAGCTGTGCCACGATTCGCTCTGGTTGCTGTTGATGCTGAGCCGGCGGTATTCGTACCGGCCGCTTTGCTCAGCCGCCCTTAGGTCGATCATATAGAGGTCCGAGCTGGCCCGATAAACCGGAAAGCACCCGTAGTCGCACATGCAGAAGAGAAGCCAGCGCCCGTCCGGGCTGATCCGCGGCAGCATGATCGAAAGGCCCGTCTCCTGCGCCGAAAGAACGGTCTCAACCTCGCCCCACTTGTCGCTTTCAAGGTCATAGCTTATTCTCGCCAGGTCATACTTTATTTCGTTGAAGCTGTCGGGAATTGCGGTCTTGTCCGTCCATCGCTTGGGGGCGCTGCAGAAATAGAGATAGCGTCCGTCCGGCGACCAGGCCGGATAGGTCTCGAGCCGTTCTTTCTTTGCGATTGCCGGCGTCGTTTTCACTTCCCCCGTCTCAACCAAATAGTACGCCAGCAGCGAATCGAGGTCAACGACGTCCCGAACCTCCTCTTGGGCCGTATGAAAAAACTGGCTCACATGATTGATAGAATATGCCGCAAGCCGTCCGCTCGGATGCCACGATGTATATGTGAATTTTGCGTCAATCTTGCTCGCCGCCAGGCCATCGACCAGCAGAGTTGAGTTGCCGTACTTGGGGCTTCGGATGCCAATAAGCACCTTGTCGGTGCGGTTGTTGCAGAATGTGTGGCAGTTCACACACCCGCCGCCGAAATATCCGTTGTCCAGCACGATCGACTCATCGAATCCGCGCAGGTTACGCTGGTAAACGCCCATATTCCTCCACGTGCTGTGAGCCGGATCGATCCTCCTATAGACAAGAAAGCCGTCTATATCCTCACGGGCAATCCTGTTTACCACCGAATCGAATCGGCTCCATTGCTTCTCTGCGCCCGGGGAAGAAGGCGCGGAATCCGCTCGCTCTACAAAGATGTCGAAATAGACCTCCTCTCCCCGGTTGGCTTCAAGAAGCCTGCCCCACGAACTCTCAGGAATCACGATCCTTCCGGAGCGGCATCGCACCTCAATCGGCGGGCCTTGCTTCGAGTATATCTTCACGTAGTACCCTGAGCCTTCTTCCCGCACTGAGAAGTCCAATGGCGCGATGTTTGGCGGGATAACCATCCCGGAATAATCAGGGTCGATTCTTGCTGCCCGCCCGACGGCATGGATCGGGCCCGTCGGCGCCGGCTGTTCCTTCTCGCCGCTCCACAGGCCGTAAGCGAGCACGCCGATACACAATAACCCGACTAACGCCAACAAGTATCGATAATGCCTCCTCAATTCTTTACTCCTGAGAATCCGTAAACGCTGTAGAAGAAGTAGCTGTCGCCGTAATTCTTCGCCAGCTCTGCAAATGCCGCCTCCTTGTTTCTGCCGTAACTGTTGAATATTCGACCGAAGTCTTCGATGCGTTGACCCGACTTGGGCCGTCCCCAGCTGCCGTTAAGCGCGACGGACTTCCCTGTCTCGTAAGCATACACAAAAAGCGCCTCCTCATAGAGCCGCGGAACTTCAGAATACCCGAAATCATTCAGCCGCTTGATATTGTCCGCAAATTTATCCAACTGCCTTGTAAGCATGTACCACGACATCAGGTATTCGAAAGCCATCCGGTTCGTCTTGTCCTTCTCCAGCAGGGCCAGAAGAGCCTGCTCGTTGTCCGAGAAGACCGGACTGTGATCTTTTTCCACGACCCGCGCACGCAAACGCTGAATTTCTTTATCCGTCGATAAATTCGGGTCCGACTCCAAACGGTCGAGGTATTGATTGGCCCAGCCCGCGTCAAACAGCGTCTTGCCGAGCGCCCCAAGGTAGATGCGGGCCGAACCGATATTGCCCTTGACCAAATTCGCCAAGGCCAGACCTTTGAGAATCGCGGGGCGCCATCCGAACATTCCGATGCACTCGGCCAAATCGTTCTCAGCCATGCACACGAGACCAAGCTCGATCCTAACGTCAAACCTGTCCCAGTGTGTCACTGTAAACTTCTCCGCTGTTAATAAAAAGCCCTCTGCAAGTTGAGGATATGAGAACATATCATAGCCAAACCGGCCGGTATGGTACAAGGCCCGGTTGACCGCATTGGTCACGCGATGGTTGCCCGGATGGCGACGAGCGCTGCGAAGCAATCGCTCCCACATCTGCGCGGAGGAATAGTAGGAAACCTCAAACTCGATTCTTTGCTTGCCGTCGTATGAGGCAAACACGGCGCCGCCGGCAACTGCAAAAAGAACCAGCGATTCAACAACCCCTCTGAATACGCCCTTGCTTGCGCAAGACAACCGTATTCGCCCGATCAGTCCGGGGTGCTTGGCCTTTGTTCTTCTCTCGGCCCTTGAGCCGCGGCGCTCTCCGGGGCCGGTGCCGTTTGTGAAGAGCGTCCGCCGCAGGCCAAGTCCAAGTGCGATCAAAAGCACAAAAGCGTAAAACGCATAGACTAAATCGAACATCTTTTCGTGAGTTACGCGATCCGCGATCTTCCAGGAGAACGGCAGCAGCTCGCTGTAGGCATCGATAACACTCACCCTGAAAATCAGAACGCCCCCAATGTACGGAACAGCCGCGCCCGACAACAAGTACAGGATTCCCATCGCCCATCGCCGCATCAGGAGAATTTCGTAAATCGCACAGACCGCTGCAAACAACAAATATCCCCCGCCTGCAACGTAATACAAAGCTGCCGAGAGTACCCCAAAGACAACCATACAAGAGAGCTTGCGGCCCGCTGTTGCTCTTAGGTAAAGGCATACACAGAGAAGGGCCGTCAGCAACGCTAATATGGAGGCCAGGCGGTATGTGTAGCGAGAATAGATCACCAGCAGAAGAATCGCCGGGACAAAGCGAAGCCCGCGAAGGCCCGGAGCATCCGCAGCTTTTAAGAAACAGTCGATACAAAGGCCAATCGACCAGGCCAGCAGGGTGACGATAAGCGCCCCAGCCCACGAATAATAAAAGAGCTGGGCCAAAAACGCGCCGGCATATTCGACCAGCCCGCCCGGATACAACGTAAACTGCTCGAAAAAAGCCCTACCCCGGAAGAAAACGGGGAAATTGGTAATAACTCCGCCGCCATGATAAATCAGACGCAAATCGACATACAGCCAGAGATACAAATATAACAGAACAAAAAAGACTAACGCGCGGATTACCCCGCCCCTATCGCGGTCGGCGTCTGATCCTGCAAACCATCGCATAATCGCCGAGCTGCTTGGGACTTTTCGAGAGGAGCCAGCCATCAGTCTTTTCCTGTAGAACACCGGGCCATCGACGACAAGAGCCCGACGCAAAATTATTCCCGTTCCGTCTGCCACGGCTTCTCGCCGCCCCGCCCGGCGCCGGAAGGCGTCCCTGGCGGGACTTGCGGAGTCGCCCGCGTGACAGGGAAATCCACCGGTATTTGCTCCGTGCCGCGAACCACCCGCCCAAGCTTTTCTTTTACGGCACGGACCGGCTCGACGACAAGCTCGGGCACGCTATATGTCCAGAGGCACGAGTCGTAATACGTCGGGTCCTTCTGCGGAAGGACGAACGGCTTATGCACTTTGCCTTGCCCGTCAACATAGGCCAGATACGACCGTGTAAACGGATCGCCGCCCCTCTTGCTGCTGAAAGCAATCCATCGGCTGTTGGACGACCAGCTATGCCAGGATTCGCTTTCGTCGCTGTTGATATCGAGTCGCCGGTATTCGTATCGGCCGTTCTGCCCGGCTGTCTTTAGGTCAATCATGTAAAGGTCCGAGCTGGCCCGGTAAACCGGAAAGCAACCATAATCGCACATACAAAAAAGCAGCCACCGACCGTCCGGGCTAATCCGCGGAAGCAAGATAGACTGTCCCGTATCCGCCGCAGAAAGAACCGTTTCAAGCTCGCCCCACGTGTCGGAATCGATGTCGTAGCTTATCCGAACCAGGTCGTACTTGATTTGATTGTAGTCCGCAGGGATTATATCGTACCGTGACCACGTCAGAGGCGCGCTGCAGAAGTAGAGGTATCGCCCGTCCGCAGACCACGCAGGATAAGTCTCCAAACGATCCTTCTTCGAGATGGCCGGCGAGGTCTTTACCTCCTCGCTGCCGTCCAGGTAATACGCCAGCAGAGAGTTGAGGTCTATTACATCGCGTACCTCGCCCGCAGAAGAATGGAAAAACTGATTGACCTGGTTGATCGAATACACCGCAAGACGCCCGCTCGGATGCCACGCCGTATAGCCGAATTTTGTGCCGATCTTCTTCGCCTTGCCGTTCTCGACCAGCAACGCCGAGCTGCCATAATCGACGCTGCGGATGCCGATAAGCATCTTGTCGGTCTTGTTATTGCAGAACGTATGGCAGTTGAGACAGCCATCCGAAAAATATCGGTTGTCCAATACGAGCGATTCGTCGAAACTCGTAAGATTCCGCTGGTAAACCCCGATTCTCTTCCATGCGCTGCAAGCGGGGTGGATCCGCCTATAGACGAGGTAGTCGTCGATTGCCTCGGCAGCGATTGTATTCGTGATCGTCTCATATCGAGTCCACTGCCCACTCTTGTCCTTGACGAGAATATCGAACTTGAGTTGTTGCCCAAGATTTGCCTCTAACAGCCGACGCCACCTGCCGCACGGTATTGTGATATTCGCAGATCGGCTGTTCACCTCAATCTGCTCGCCCTTTAGCGAGTGTATTCTAACGCAATACTGCAATCCCTCTTCCATAACCGCGAAATTCAGCGGCGCTATATTCGCAGGGATAACGGTTCCCGAATAGTCGGGCCGAATTTCAGGCGCCCGAGATGCCGAGCCGAACTGTCTGGTCGCACCCGATGGCCCTGCCGGGCTGCCGTAAGTGCGGTAAATCAGCACCCCGACCGCTAAAACGACCAGAAAAGCCAAAAAGCATCGATAGTATCTCTTCACTTCTCCACCCCCGAGAATCCGAACAAATGATAGAAAAAATACGTCCCCCCGAATTCCCTTGCCAGCGGCCCAACCGCCGCCTGCTTGTTCTTTCCAAAGCTGTTGAATATCCCGCTGAATTCCTCAATCTCCTTTCGCACCCGGGGATCGAGCGTGCGGCCCTCCAGATAAACGGGCTTGCCCGTGCTGTACGCATAAATGCAGATCGCCTCCTGGTAATGCCGCGGAAATTCCTTATCGCCGAACTCGCTGATTCGTTTGAAGCTGCCCGTGACCTTATCCACCTGCTTTCCGAGCATATACAACGTCATCAGATACTCGAATGCCATCCTGTTCTTGCTGTTCTCCTCTAACAAGGTCAGATACGCCAGCTCCGCAGGTACGAAGATAGTCGAATGGTCTTTCTTCAAAGCCACGGAACGAAGCTGCCCGATGCGCCTGTCCGTGGACAATTCCGGGTCGGTATCGAGGGCAACCAGGTAGTAACGCGCCCAGTCCGCCTCGAACAGAGTCTTGGAAAGCGCCCTTAAATAAATCTTAGCCGCGCCGATGTTGCGCTTGACCATGTTTATCAATGCCAATCGCTTTAGAATCAAAGGGTGTTCGCCATATACCTCCATACATTCGGTGAAATTCTTCTGCGCCATATTCACCAACCCCAGGTCGAGTTGCGTATCGAACTTGTGCCAGTGCAGAAGGACCTGGTCCTGCCCCGAAAGCAGAAGCGCATCGGGATGCTGAGGGTATGCAAACATCTCATCTCCGAGTCGCCCCGTATGATACAGCGCTTGATTCACCGCGTTGATTGCAAAGTAACCACTCGAATCGTGCCCTGCCGCTTTGAGCACTTCAGGCCACATCCGCCGGCAGGCGTAGCAGTGGATTTTGAGCAATCTGCCCCGCGGCCCGTTGTAGGATAACAGAGCAACCATCCCGACAACTGCAAACAGCATAGCGGAATCGACGATCCATCTTAATTCCACAGCGCCGCCATGCGACTTGGATTGCTTGCGCCGCGCTGTCTTCTTACCTCTTGCAGCCTTTCCGCCGGCCAATTTGAGCCGATACAGACCCAACCCTGCAGCGACTATGAACAGAACCACGCACCCTCCTATCACGCCGGCGCCGCGATGCACCCCGAAATCCATCTTACACGAGCCGGGCAGTGACTCGGTAAAAGCCTTCTCGGGGCAAACGCCGAAGATGAGCACCCCCTCGACATATGGAATCAACGCGCCGCCCAAAACGCACAATGTCGCCATTCCCCATCGCCTGCGACGAGCCGCCCGCACCGCGCAAAGCGCCGCAAAGAGCAGAAAAGCCCCCCCCGCAACGTAGTACAGAATCACCGAGAGCACAAGGAACAGCGCCCCGGCCCGCACCTCAGCCCTCCGCCGGGCCGGACCGGACACTTGTTCGTCGCTCGATGCCGTCAGTTTAAGGTAGAGGCATAAGAAGACCAACGCAATACAAACGGTGGTAGTCATCGCGAAATGATACATATATTGCGAGCAGAAAACCAACAGCACGATAGCGCCGGCAAAACGCAGAAAATAAAGCCGCCGCAAACCCAGAGTTTTGAGGAAATAACCTGTGCAAAGGCAAAGCAACAACGCCTGCGCCGTGACCACACCCGCCGCAAGCCACGAATAATGGAATAGCTGCGCCAGAAAAGCCGCGACGTACCCGCCAAGCCCGCCTGGATACGATGTGAACTCCCGGAAAAACGGCCAGCCCCGAAAGAAAACCGGAAACCGCGTCAGCATCCCCGCACTGTAATAAATCACCTGCAAATCAAGATACAGCCAGGTGCATAGGTAAAACGCCAGGAAAAAGATGCTCGTCCCAATTGCCGCTCCCCTGTCTCGGTTAAGGTTCGCACCCGCAGTCTCTTGTGCAACCGCGCCCCCTTTTGACGATTTACCATGGGAACCGGCCATCTACACCTTTCCCGCTCAAAAGACACTCATCAAGCCAACGACGAGGCACATGAACAACAATAATGCAGTTATTGTAACGGATACATCCCTAAAGTACAGGTTCTTCGTGGATAAATCGGCTGCCCGCGTGTAAACTACGGTTTCTTGGCCGTGGATAATTTTTCGGAAAGGCTCGGGGCCGGCGCCTATGCTCCAGTTCATCACAAACAGGCAGATTTACGAGAAGGTGATATGCGATAAGGTCCCAACGGCCCGTAAGTTCCTCTGGCTGGGCACGTCCGACCTCAAAGACCTCCACGTGGACAAGAAGGGCAGGATGGTCCCATTCCTCGAAGTATTGAGCGACCTGGTCAAAAGATCCGTCGAAATAAGATTGCTCCACGCAAAAGAGCCGGGCCCCGCTTTTAGAAGAGACTTCGACAAATATCCCAACCTCATAAAGGGAATGGAAAGAATCCTTTGTCCGCGTGTCCACTTCAAAAGCGTCGTAATAGACGGCCGGTTTGCATATACCGGAAGCGCAAATCTAACCGGAGCCGGAATGGGCGCAAAGAGCGACGACAAGAGAAACTTCGAGGCAGGCATTATTACCGACCAGCCTCAAATCATAAACAAAGTCATCGAGCAATTCGATGCGATATGGCGCGGAGAGCACTGCAAAACCTGCAAAAGAAAAAAATACTGCGCCGACTACAAGGACCTCCTGCTGAAATGAGTATTTAGCCTGCGGTTTTACCGCAGGTTCCGACTCTCGCATAGTGATAAGCCCGTCTTTTAGTTGGTTCCTCTTGCGGAAAAAGTGTTTGTCATTCCTGCGAAAGATTGTCACCCCTGCGAAAGCAGGGGCAGGAATTCTTTTCGGCGTGGACCCCCTGCTTTCACGGGGGTGACATTGGCGATTTCGGCTTCCCGCAACAGAAACTACTTAGCCGCCGCTATCGCCTCAGCCAGATTCATTGCCCCCTCGTATAGGCTCCTGCCGATTATCGCCCCATCTGCGCCTAACTCGACGAGCTTCGCAATGTCACTTATTTTGCTGACCCCTCCGGAAGCAACTATCGGCACATTCACCGCATCGATCAGGGCCTTTGTCCGCTCGAAGTTAGGCCCCGCCATCATCCCGTCTTTGGAGATGTCAGTATAGATTATTGCCGCTATCGGAAGTTCCGCGGCCTCGGCGGCGAAATCCA
>JAFGTU010000554.1 GCA_016933985.1 Sedimentisphaerales bacterium
CATAAATGATGCACCGGCTCTGGCCGCCGGCGACCTCGGCATCGCAATGGGCGCCGCTGGAAGCGACGTCGCAATAAACTCCGCTTCCATCGCCCTGATGAGCGACGACCTGAAGCGCCTGCCGTTTCTAATCATGCTGTCGCGAAAAACCAGGGGCCTGATCAACCAGAATCTCGGATTTGGGATACTCTTCATCACTATGGGCGTAGCCGCGGCGACGGCAGGGTGGCTCCAGACCATGTTCGCAGCCTTCCTCCACTTCGCCGGCTCTCTAATCGTTGTGTTCAACAGCGCCCGTCTCGTCCGTTTCGGTGAAGAGCTCGACCACGGAAAATGAATTATGAACGATTTCCAGCCACGAAAATGAAGCGTGAAGCGATATAACGACATACCCTTTACGAGTTTATTACCGATCTTCTTCTTCGAGTCTTCGTGCCTTTGTGGCTAAATTCCTCGGACACGACTTATGGAATACGCCGTTGAAACATTCTCTTTGACCAAGATATTCTCAGACTGGTGGGGGCGGCGCAAGGTCTATGCCGTGGACGACCTCAATCTGCAGGTCAAATTCAACGAGGTCTTCGGATTGCTCGGCCCCAACGGGTCCGGCAAGACAACCACTCTGAAAATGCTCCTCGGCCTGCTCCACCCGACAAAGGGCAAGAGCCTTTGCCTCGGCGGAGATGCCACCGACCCCAAGATCAGCGCTCGAATCGGCTTTCTCCCGGAAGAGTCATACCTCTATAGGTACCTCAACGCCCGCGAAACGCTCGATTTCTACGGCAGGCTCTTCCGTCTGGATAGAGGCCTCCGCAAGGCCCGCATCGAAGCCCTACTCGATATGGTCGGCCTCAAAGCCGTCGCCAATAGACCTGTCGGAACCTTCTCAAAAGGCATGGCCCGCAGGATAGGGCTCGCGCAAGCCCTAATAAACGACCCGGACCTCCTGATTCTCGACGAGCCGACAACCGGGTTGGACCCCATCGGAACGCGACAGATCAAGGACCTCATCATAAAACTCGCCCAACGCGGCAAGACCATCCTGCTTTGCAGTCATCTGCTCGCCGACGTCGAAGACGTATGCGACAGAATCGCCATCCTCTACGGCGGAAAAGTCCAGGCAAAGGGCAAAGTCACGGACCTCCTCCGCCAAACCGACAAGAGACAGATTACCACGGGCGCCATAAGCGATGAAGCTATTGAGCAGATCAGGCAAATTCTCCGACGCGAAAACGCCGACTGCGAGGTCACTTCTCCGATGGATAAGCTCGAAACATTCTTCGTAAACACTGTCGTGGCCGCACAGCGGTACTCGAAGCAGACAAGCGGTGCGGTCAGCACCACGAAGCTCGGTGATTTCCTTGTCGCTGGCGCCGTTACGGAGAACATCCTTGATAAGCTCGTCTCGACTCCTCTGTCGCAGCAGAGCAATCTAAAGCCCCCCCCAACCGAACCGACCGCACCTCTCAAGAGTGCCGATGCCCAGCCGGATAAGCAATTGCTCAGCGACCTGACCCAACCCGCCAAACCACAGGAACCAGTCAAAGCCGATAAGGGCATTGACACTAATCCCGTCCTAACCGACGCCACTCAGGCAAAGGACAACGTTAGACAGGACGTCCTCGATCAATTGCGGGCACGCTCAGAGCACCAAAACGGACTACCCAGGCACAAGAACGATTCCGAAGCTGGAGAATCTGGTGATGCGTAGTATCTGGGCTGTTGCAGCAAATACTATCAGGCAGGCCGTCCGGATGAAGGTTGCGCTTATCTTCATCCTCCTGCTGGTGATATTGCTGCCGGCTATGGCCTTGACCAGCACCGGCGACAACACGCTAAAAGGCAGGCTCCAGACGTTTGTCAGTTACGGTCTTTCGTTGACCAGCCTCCTACTCTGCCTGCTTACCCTCATCGTTGCCGTTTACACCGTAACAAGCGACATAAAGCAAAGGCAAATATACACGGTTATCACAAAGCCCATCCGCAGATCACAATTTCTTCTCGGCAAACTCCTCGGCGTGATGCTCTTGAGTTTCGCGCTGCTGGTGCTTTTCTCCGGCCTGATATATGCAATTGTCATTTACACGCCGCGTTATTTTAACTGGAGCGAAGACGAGTTAATCGAGGCCGACAACGAGTTCTTCACCGCACGCAGGGCCCTGACGCCTCCGGAGCCCGACGTTACAAAGGAAGTCGCCCAGGCCCTAAAAAGGCTCGTCGTCAGCGGTGATATGGAACAGATATATAAAGGCATGTCGGAAACAAGAATAAATGCCTTGCAGAAGCTTATCACAGCCGGCGACGTCACGCGAATATACAAGACAATGGCCAATACGCCCGTAGTCAAGGAGTTGACCAATGTTACGAGGCTTGCAAAGCGCAGTGCCGACGTTGGCCGCCAGTTGCTGTGGGAATTCGAAAATGTCCGCCCGCGAGACCCGAACGGCTCTCTGTTCATTCAATGCAAGTTCTATGTTTCGGTTACGCCGCCCGATTCCGAAGTGTACAGTCAGTGGCTCTTCGGCGACTATCGTGCGTACCAATATGGCACGGAGGCCAAGACGCCCCTGTTGCCTGTCCGGCGGAAAGACCCCGTCAAGACCATTCGAGAAATCGAGGTCCCGGCCAAGCTCATTGCCGGTGATGGCTATTTCGCCGTCGCATTCCTCAACGACCCGATGAACAACACCCCGATTATCTTCCAGGACGGCATCAAACTGCTCTACAAGGCCGACTCCTTCACCGCCAACTTCATAAGAGCCACCCTCGTAATCTTCTCTCGCCTCGTATTCTTGGCATGTCTTGGAGTCTTCACCGGCACTTTCCTGTCGTTTCCGGTGGCTATGCTGTTCTGCATCGTAATTTTCTTCACCGCCGCTATCAGCGGGTTTGTAATCGATTCATTTGACTACCTCAGCGAAAACTTGGCCGTCTTCTATTCGTGGACCATCAAGCTGCTTGTCCGCCTCCTGCCCCAGTTTGACAAATATGGTCCCTCGAAGTATCTTGTCCCGGCCGAGTTGCTGAGCTGGTCTGTCGTCGGGCGGGTTATGCTCTATATGGTCTGTATCAAATCGCTGTTGCTGCTGATTTTCAGTCTGATCATATTCAGCTTCAGAGAGCTCGCAAGAATTATCATCTGAAAATCGGTTCTCGGCGACGGGCCCATTGATTCTGATCTGCTGATCTGCTGCGCTGCTGTGGATATTTGGCCTATGCGTTTACGTGATACTGCAATTTGTTCATGCTGCCTCTTGCTTGCAGCCGCCCTGTTAATCGGCGCCGGCCTGCAGCTCGATTCCATAAATTCGCAGCGCCGCCAAATGAAGCTCATAATAAACGAGCCTCTTGAAAACGCCCCGCCCTCATTGGCATTCGCCACAATAGCTATGGGCGCCTTCCGAGGCATCGTTGTGGATATCCTGTGGATGCGGGCCGACAGGCTCAAAGAGGCCGGACAATTCTTCGA
>JAFGTU010000555.1 GCA_016933985.1 Sedimentisphaerales bacterium
AGCTACTGCGGCTCGATACTTGCGACGGCGGCACTCGGAGCTGCCCTGCCGCTCTCGGCGGTTGCCCAAAGCGGGATGGACCCGCTCAAGGCAGTTCTGGCCCCGATGGTTGTGGCCGGCTTGGGTATTGTCCTGTCGGTCGCAGGTGTGTTTATGGTCCGGTGCAAGGAGGACGCCAGCCAGAAGAACCTGCTGCGGGCACTTCTATTCGGGACGCTCGGCAGCTCGGTGTTTATACTCATTGCGATTGGCCTGATGGCGACGACGGACTGGATAAGCTGGGGCGTATTCGGCTCGGTTGTTTCGGGGCTTGCGGCCGGCGTGATCATCGGCCAGTTCACCGAATACTACACCTCAGACGAGTACAAACCGACTCGAAGTATCGCCGATCAGGCTCGAATGGGGCCTGCAACGGCGATTCTCGATGGTTTTTCGACCGGTATGTACTCTGCGGGTCTGCCGGTCGTGACGATTGTAATAGGCATTCTGTGCGCGTTTGCCTTTGCGGGTGGTTTCAAAGATGTATCGATGGGACTTTATGGTATCGGCTTCGCTGCGGTCGGGATGCTTTCCACTCTGGGAATTACCCTTGCGACCGATGCTTATGGGCCGATAGCCGATAACGCCGGCGGCAATGCCGAGATGAGCGGCCTGGGACCTGAGGTACGCAAAAGGACCGATGCCCTCGACTCGCTCGGCAACACTACCGCCGCGACCGGAAAGGGCTTTGCGATAGGCTCGGCTGCCCTGACGGCGATGGCGCTGTTGGCGGCATACATGGAGGAAGTGCGGATATGGATAGGCAGGCTTGCACAGCAGAGCGCCGATGGGATTTATTACGTTGGCACGGTCGCCTTTGCAGCCAAAGACGGGGTCGGCGACGCCGTGAACGTCAGGACGGCTGAGATTATGAAATTCGTCGAGGCTTACGGCCTGAACATTATGAATCCAAAGCTGATCTGCGGCCTGTTTATCGGCGCAATGATGGCGTTTGTGTTCTGTGCAATGTCGATAAAGGCGGTCGGCAGGGCCGCGGGGGCAATGGTCGAGGAGGTCCGCAGGCAGTTCAGGGAAATAGCCGGGATTATGGAAGGCACGGGCAAGCCGGACTATGCCCGGTGCGTTTCGATTTCGACAAAGGGCGCGCAGAGAGAGATGATTCTGCCGTCGCTGCTGGCGATTATTATTCCCGTTCTGACGGGGCTGTTCCTGGGAGTGGCTGGCGTGATGGGACTCTTAGCGGGCGGATTGAGCTGCGGGTTTGTCCTTGCGATTACGCTCAATAACTCCGGCGGCGCCTGGGACAATGCCAAGAAGTACATCGAAAAAGGCGCCCACGGCGGCAAGAAGCTTCCCGACGGCAGCAAGAACCCGGTGCACGGTGCGGCCGTAATCTGCGATACGGTCGGCGACCCGTTCAAAGACACCGCGGGGCCGAGCCTGAATATCCTGATAAAACTGATGGCGATGGTCAGCGTCGTCTTCTCGGGCGTTATCGTGAAGTTTGGCCCCCAGATTAGCGAAATGCTCGGCTTGGGCGGCAAGTGAGCGAGTTTGCCTTTGGCGAAACGGTTCAAGATGCGGCTGCTCGCCGTAGAGCTGCGTGGTTGACGTAAAGGGTTTATAGATGTAATCTATTGGGGCGGCCGAATAGGCTGCCCCTTTCTATTTGACTTGAGGTCTTGGAATTTGACGAAGCGCGACAATTCTGAAGCAAAGGTATTCGCCCTGGCCGCTGCAAGGCTGGCGGCGGAGCGGCGTTGCACCAACATCGTGGTTCTCGATTTGAAGGGCAAGTCGCCGGCCACGGATTATTTCGTAATCGTTACAGGCACGAGCAACAGGCAGATGCGGACCGTCTCCGATGAGATCTGCGTCGAGGCCAGGCAGCGCGGCCTGCAACGCTTCGGCAGGGCAGGATACGAACAGGGCAGATGGATACTCCTCGACTACGTTGACGTTGTAATCCACATCTTCGACACCGAGTACCGAGAATACTACGACCTCGAACTGCTATGGGGAGACGCTGAGAGATTGGCTATTGATGATTGATTATTGATTATTGTTTTAGCCGCAGAGGGCACTCGTCGCGGCGAAGGCCGCTACCGTAGCCAGACAGAGAACACAGAGAATTAAAAACCATGGATAAAAAGCACATCATTGATGAAATTATTAGAACAGCCAAGGAAAACAATGGAACTCCCTTGGGAGCACAGAGATTTGCCAGCGAAACAGGGATTAAACGCTCAGATTGGTTGTGGAAATATTGGACTAAATGGGGTGATGCCGTTACAGAAGCAGGATTTAAGCCAAACAAACCAAAATCTGCCTATGACGAAAATGTGCTGATAGAACACCTCATTTCTTTAATTAGAGAAATCAAAAAATTTCCCGTACAAGCAGATTTCCGGATGAAATCACATAACACAAAGGGATTCCCCTGTTACAAGTCATTTCGTCGGTTAGGGGAAAAACATGAGATGGCTCAAAAGACTATGCTTTATTGTAAAGACAAGCCTGAATTCCAAGATGCTATTGAGATTTGCAAAGGAGTCCTTCCTTCTTCAGAAAAGGAAGAAAGAGAGGTTGATTCCGAAGAAGCGGAATCTCAATTCGGTTACGTGTACCTGATGAAATCGGGGCGATATTATAAAATAGGAAGAAGTGATTGCGTTGAAAAACGGAAATATGAGATAGGAATTAAGCTGCCGGAAGAACTGAAAATAATACATAAAATCAAGACCGATGACCCACCTGGGATAGAGGCTTATTGGCATAAAAGGTTTGAAGATAAAAGAAAAGGCGGCGAATGGTTTGATTTGTCAAGCAGCGATATTAAGGCATTCAGACGAAGAAAATTTATGTGAGGATAGTCTTGGTGCGTTCTTTACACCCTGATATTTAGCTTTGGCCAACTTATACGAGTGAAAAACCTAAATTGAAAGAGTGAATTTTCTGTGGCTGAAGAATGAAACTTGTCATTGATATATTGGAAGAGCGGATATCTACTGCGATGGCGGCGGTTGCGGGCGTTGAGGTGTGTGCGGCTATTGTCCGCCCTGCTGCCGATCTGAAGTTTGGGGATTATCAGGTCAACGGCGTGATGGCGCTAGCCAAGAAGATCAAGACAAATCCCCGCAAGTTGGCCGAAGAGGTCGTCGACAAGCTGGATTTAGGCGATATATGTGAGCAGCCGGAAGTGGCCGGGCCCGGATTCATCAATCTGCGACTGAAGCCCGATTTCCTCGCCGAGAAGCTGCTTGAAATCAACGAAGATGCCGACCGCCTTGCGGTGAAGAAAGCGGACAAGCCGAAGACCATCGTTGTGGATTTCTCAAGCCCCAATATCGCCAAGCAGATGCACGTCGGCCACCTGAGAAGCACGATCATCGGCGACGCCATCTGCCGAATGTTGGAATTCCTCGGCCATAAAGTAATCCGCCAAAACCACATCGGAGACTGGGGAACGCAGTTCGGGCGGGCGTTCCTGGCAATGTGGCATATTAGCATGGGAAGGGACCACAAGAAGCTATACTACCGAGGAGAGCTTGCGCTGCTTCGGGGTCGTGCGAAGGATAACGCCGGATTAGCATCCCTTTGTGAGTCGCTGTGCAGGCAGCACGTGGATGATTGGCGTGCAGACAGTAACCAGCAGCTTGGAGACGGCGAGAAGGTGTTTTGGCCGTTCGTGCAGAGGCTTCTAAGTGGTGAGGAACATGTTGAGCTTCGGGAGATTGAAGCGGCTTACCAGTACGTGACAAAGCTTGAGGAGACGGCAGTTGGAATGGGGCTGCTTACGCCGACACGCGAGCGCGCGCCGGAAACGGGTGAATGGAGAGAAAAACTGATCCCCTACGAGCAACTCTCTCGCCGTGTCACTGCCATGCTGCAAGAAGGGGGAGAGGACAATGAGCAAGAGCAGGCAGTCTGGCAGTATCTGATTAAGAAGACGATGGGCGAGTGCAACGAAGTATATAGGTTACTCGTCGTTACTTTGGATGACAGGCATGTTCGCGGCGAGAGCGCATACAATAAGGAATTGCCGGGCGTTGTCGATGAATTGTCGGAGAAAGGCTTTGCCAAAGAATCTGACGGGGCGGTGTGTGTTTTTCCTGCGGGATTTAAGAATAAGGATGGTGAGGCTTTGCCGTTTATTATTCAGAAATCGGACGGGGCGTATCTTTATGCTACAACTGATTTGGCTGCTGTGCGGTATCGGGTTAATGAACTCAAGGCTGATGTGATTTTGTACGTTACCGATTCGCGGCAAAAGATGCACTTCGAGATGCTCTTTGCCGTAGCACGGATGGCAGGCTGGGCGAGCGACAATGTGGAGCTGACGCACGTCATGTTCGGTAGTATCCTGGGTGAGGATGGAACGCCTTTGAAGACGCGGTCGGGCGAGAACGTCAAGCTCAAGGAGCTGCTTAAAGAAGCGGTGGAGCGGGCCGAGGCCGTCGTCGAGGAGAAGAATCCCGAGTTGCCCGATGATAAAAAGGCCGAGATTGCCAACGCTGTCGGCATCGGGGCGGTTAAGTATGCGGATTACTCCAATAATCGCACCAGCGATTATGTCTTTAGCTTCGATAAGATGCTGGCGATGGAGGGTAATACCGCGCCCTATATGCAGTATGCATACGCGCGGATAAAATCCATCGAGCGCAAGGCCCAGGGCAGGGACGTCGATATCGAGACCGAGCTTGCTAGCTTAAAAGAGTTGAGCTTGACCGAACCGGCCGAGGTGGATCTGGCTAAGCACATAATCCGCTACGGCGAGGCGATAGCCTCCACCGCCGGCGATTACAGGCCCAACTATTTGACGAGCTATCTATATGAGCTGGCCCAGAAGTTCAGCACATTTTACACGAGTTGCCCGGTCCTGATTGCCGAGCCGGAGAAGAGACCCACCCGGCTGCTGCTGTGCGATTTGACCGCAAGGACAATTCGCCACGGCCTAAGCGACCTTCTGGGCATCGGCGTTGTGGAGCAAATGTGAGAAGCCATCCATAGACTGTGGCAACGATGTTACTATCGTTTATCCTTGCAATTGAACGCAAATAGGCTAATCTCCTGTCTGGTTGGGTAATGGCGTTTGCAGGCTGAGGCTTGGCAACAATAAGGGCAGCTATATGGTGTATTCGCTTGAAGAAAGAATGCCGCCGGACAAATTGGCGGCGTTTTGCAGAAGAAACCACATCAGGAAGGTATCGGTCTTCGGCTCGGCTTTGGCCGGACAATTGGGACCGGATAGCGATATCGACCTCCTGGTGGAGTTTGAGCAGGGGCATATACCGGGCCTGTTTTCAATCGTCAGGATGGAAATGGAGCTTGCCGAAGCGCTTGGCAGAAAGGTCGATTTGCGGACTCCAGAAGACCTGAGCCAATATTTTCGTGACGAGGTAACGCGAAATGCCAGAGTTCAGTATCAGTCATGAAGATAGAGTCAGGCTGTCGCATATGCTGGACGGGGCGCTGGAAATCCGGCAGTATGTGGATACTTCGACGCGCGAGGACTTGGACAACGACCGCAAGCTCGTGCATTCGCTTGTTCGACTGCTCGAGATCATCGGCGAAGCGGCAAGCCAGGTTTCGGATGAGCTTCGCGAAAGTTTTCCTGAGATTCCCTGGATGGTGATAGTCGGTATGAGGAATCGACTCATTCACGCATACTTCGCGATCAACCTGGAGGTGATATGGAGCACTTCGAAGGAGGACATACCGTTGCTGATTGCGGAGTTGAAGCGCATTTTAGGTCGAGCATGACGGGGCAGGTCCTCTTGGCAAGAAGCGGAGCGTTGTGATATAGAGGAATTGGAATGGGTGCATTATGAAGATTGTCCAAAAGGATTTTCGGATCAATACGAAGAATCGCAATCAGATGGTGGATATCACGCCGCAGGTTGCCTCGATTGTGGCTGAATCGGGCATAAGCAGCGGCGATGTTGTGGTCTATTGTCCGCATACGACCGCGGCGATTACGATAAACGAGAATGCCGATCCGACCGTGCCGCAGGATGTTCTGCTGACGTTAGGCGAGCTGGTGCCGCACTCAAATCCTGGGTATCGACATTCGGAGGGCAATTCGGATGCCCACGCCAAGAGCTCGCTGGTGGGTTGCAGCGAGCAGGTGCTTATTAAGGACGGCTTGCTGGTCTTGGGAACCTGGCAGGCGCTGTACTTCTGTGAATTCGACGGTCCCCGCAGCCGAAGAGTCATAGTCCAGGTGCGGGGCGAGTGATCACCAGAACAGGTTGCCCAACTGGAGCACGGGTCAATATGGCCGACAGAACCGGCAAAAAGATTTCTGCTAACGTTCTTTTGCTCAGTGCCGTTAGTTTCCTCAACGACCTTAGCAGCGAAATAATAATGCCTGTTTTACCGATGTTTCTCGAATCGCTGGGCGCAGGGGGCAAGGTAATCGGCCTTGTCGGTGGTTTGCGGGACGGCATCTCAAATGTTCTGAAGGTCTTTTTCGGATATTGGTCCGACAAGACCGGTAAACGCCGGATATTTATCTACAGCGGATATTTCATATCGATCATTTTTAAGCTGCTGCTTGCGGTCTCAAGGGTATGGCCGAGCGCCGTTGTCTTCTCCTGCCTGGAAAGGGTGGGCAAGGGTCTGCGAACCGCAGCCAGGGACGCGGTAATAGCCGAGTCCATGGCGAACGAAAGAGGCAGAGGATTCGGCATTCACAGGTCGCTTGAAACGGCAGGCGCAATCTTAGGCGCTGTGACGGCCTTTGGCCTGTTTTGGTTCTTGAAGCTCGAATTCAGGAGCATTATACTTATCGCCGGGATAATTGGCTTTGCGGCGATTGTCCCGATTAGATTCATCTCGGGAAGCGAAGCCAGGCCGCAGAAGTTAACGCTGAAGCTCGGTATAGCCGGCCTGCCCCTACGGCTGAAATTGTTTATCCTGATTTCCGGTGTTTTTGCTCTTGGCAACTTCAGTTACATGTTTTTTGTTATGAAGGCACAAGGCATTTTTTCCGGCAGGCTGTCCGTCGCGGCTCCGATCCTTTTGTACGTGCTTTTCAATATCGTCTATAGCGCGTTGGCCGTGCCGCTGGGTTCCATTTCGGATAGGATCGGCAGAGAGAAGGTAATCATATTCGGCTACATCTGCTTTTCCGTAACAGCGGCCGGTTTTGCATTTCTTACCTCACTGGCGGCGTACGTGGTCTTGTTCGCCCTTTACGGGGTAGTGCACGCGGCGATCGACGGGAACCAGCGGGCTTACGTAGCGGATTTGGCGAGTGAACATTTGAAAGCCACGGCGATTGGCACATTTCACACCGCTACGGGCTTGGCGGCAATTCCAGGCGGCCTCCTGGCAGGCTTGCTGTGGGAGCGGCTTTCGCCGCAGGCAACCTTTCTCTATGGGGGTCTCATGGCGCTTCTCTCTGTCTTCTTATTCCTTGTCTTCAATCACTTTGCCGACAGGCCGAATGCGCAAGCGGTCGCAAAGGCTTAACCCGGCGAAGAGGCTATGTTTGGTGTGGGGGCGGCGGAGCCGGATTGGCGCATTAAAAAGGCGAGGTGGTGGGACCGGCTGGGGGGGAGACCGGTGGACCACGCTGCCTCGCCGAGGTTTGTATGCTGCCAAGAGCAGCATGTATATCCTAAATTAAAGAACGGGAATCCAGCGAGACTTTCCTATATTCCCGCCCGGCAAAAAATCGAACAAGAACACTCCTTCACGGGGGGCGATTATTCCTGCCCCCCCTTCTCATTTCAATACCTAATTATACAGGCTCGAACGCCTAAACGCAAGTGAAAAATTGGGTTTCTTGCGTTTTTTTCGCTCTGGGTTCGTTGCCTTGTAAGCGGCATACGAAACGCCCACATGCGCCAATATCGGCAATTTGGCGGAAAACCGTGAGTGAGAAGTCCCAAAATAACAGGCATTTTTCCGCATTCGCGGGAAGTGCAGGATACTATTTCTAAAACCGACGCTCCATGGTTTTTGTGCTGGCAAGACAAGGCAAAGGTTGGTATGCTGGGGGCATTGTTATTGGCAGTTGATTGGTTCTCTTACTTCGAGGAACTGGATGTTTGTGGTGTCGAAGATATCCGATAGATTGGAACGGATAAAGGAAACCATAGAATCAGCTTGCCGCTGCGCCGGACGCAATCCGAGCGAAGTGAAGCTTGTGGTTGTGACGAAATCCGCGAGCCTGGAAGGCGTCAAAGAGATTATACGGCTGGGTATCACCGAGCTTGCGGAGAATCGTGTTCAGCAGTTGAAGAGGGTTTCCGCGCAGGTGACGAGCTTTCTTCAGAGCGGCGGTGAGTCAGGCGTGCATAGGGATGTGAACTGGCACATGATCGGACATTTGCAGCGGAACAAGGTTCGTCAGGTCCTTCCGATAGCTTCGCTGATACATTCTGTTGACACGCTTCGCTTGGCCGAGGAAATAAGCGCTTCGGCGACGAAGCTGAACGTGCGCCCGAGGGTGCTGCTTCAAGTCAACACGTCGAACGAGCCGCAAAAATACGGCGCTCCGGTCGGCGCGGCGACGCACCTTGCCGAGCAAATCGGCACTCTGCCGAACCTGGAGCTGGTGGGCCTTATGACGATGGCGCCGCTTACACACAACAAAAAGGCTGTTCGGGGGAGTTTTACTCGGGCTCGGGAGCTGTTTGACGAGATGCGCGGCGAGAAAATAGTCGGTCCGGAGTTCAAGGAATTGAGCATGGGCATGAGCTCGGACTATGAGATTGCTATTGCCGAAGGAGGTACGATCCTTCGAATCGGCTCGGCGATTTTTGCCGGGTAAGCGCCCTTTCTTATCCCCGAGCAGGCGCAAATCGCGGAGTCTCTTGAGATATGAGAAATGCCGGCGGGGCCCGTTGCGGGTTACGGTATGCGGTTGCGAACACGAAATTGTGGTCGGCTAATCCCAGAAAAAACGGCAAAAAACCAAAAAGTCGCCCCTTCAACGAGCCGAAAACACCTAATGCCATCTGTGCCGAAGCGTTAGTTGAATGTCCTATAATATGACCAGGCAGTACACAACATGACGAGCGTAGAATTACGAAACCATGTCGAAGTGCTCAAGGGCTACACGGACGTCTTATATCTGACGAATCAGTCGCAGATGCCGTCTGAACTGCGGCGATTGCTGAAGAGCAAAAAACTCTCTTGTGTCGTGCTGGGAATAGACAGATATCCTCAGATACGCGATCGCCTTGACTTGGTCGGAACGGCGGTGATTGATGCTGAGGGGATGGATGCCTCACAACAGCAGCGACTGGCTCAGATAATCGAGTCGCTCGAATCGGAGAAGATCGGCGTTGTCCTGTTGACCGGTCGCGTGGAAATGCCCGTCAAGAGCTTCTCTTTGACTCCCTCGCAGAGCAGCTTCTCGATGCTTAGCAATATGGAATCGGTTTCGGTAGATGATCTGTGGGTGAGAATCAGCATGAATCTTGCATATCGCAAGAAGAGTGAGGGTATGGCGGTCAAGCCGGCAGGACCACCGCAGAAGATATACAGGCAGCACAAGAACAATCTGGCCGAGCAGCTTCACATGGCCGAGGCTCTGGTTGGCAATTTGGCCGAGCAGCTTCGTCTGGCGGGTCTTGTCCAACAGGATTTTCTGCCGGCTCAATTGCCGAATATTGAGAAGATAAAATGGGCGACGGCATTCCAGCCGGCCGAGTGGGTCTCCGGGGACATTTACGATGTTGCCCGTATCGATGAAAGGCATATCGGCTTCTACATTGCCGACGCAGTGGGCCACGGGCTTCCGGCTGCATTACTGACCATCTTTCTAAAGCAGGCCCTTGTCATGCGTCATACGGTCGAAAACGACTACCGCATATTTCCACCTGTAGAGGTGGTGAAGAATCTCAACGTTCGGATGGCGGCACAAAAGCTTTCGGGCTATCAGTTCGCCACGTGCTGCTATTGCCTGCTCAACACCGAGACTTTTAAGTTGACGTATTGCCGGGCCGGCCACCCATATCCAATCCTCATCAGACCCGGCAAGATGCCTGAGCAATTAGAGGCGAGAGGCTCGTTGCTCGGAGTTTTTGCCCAGGCTGAGTTCGTCGAGCGCACGGTACAGCTTGAGCCGGGCGATAAACTGTTTCTATACTCGGATGGGGCGGACCGTTTCATAGGCAATTATGACGACCATGCAGGCTTTCATTTCAACGACGAGTTCTGCGAATTGAGCAAGTTGTCCATCTCTGAGATTATGGATAAACTGACCGCGTTCGCACATAATAAGGAAATTGCCGTATCCGAAGTTGACGACATCACGGCCGTCGGCCTTGAGATACTCTGATCGCAGGTGCACCAGGCCCCGCGTTTCCTATCATTCATTTCCTTTCGAATCACCTGCTCTTTGGGTAGAGCTTGGGTTGCGAAAAATCGCCTTCAGGGTGGATTTCGGGCTTTAGTGCGGTAGCCAAAGCTCTTTTGGGGGCCATAAAAATAGTTTGCAAAAACACTCGTCTCGGCTATACTGGTTGGCGCTTGATCGATACCTCTTGCATAGAAAGGAAGCGGCAATGGCGGATAAAGATGCTGACTTAAAAAGAATAAAGCGGCTCATAAAAATAATGGAAGAGAACGGGCTGGTCGAGGTTGAGATACAGCACGGTGACGATAAGATCGCTCTGAAGCGAGCGCAGCCTCAGACGATTATAGGTCACCCCTTTGCCGGCGTAGCTGCGATCGGTCAGGGATCTGCCGGTGTTGTTTCGGCTACTAATGGCCGCGATGCTTCGGCTCGGACGGACCAGGCGGCCTCGGCGGGAGCCGATGAGGATTTGGCTGAGATAAAGTCGCCTATCGTGGGGACGTTTTATGCGACGCCAAGCCCGGATTCGGAGGATTATGTTGAGGTCGGCTCGCGTGTCGAGCCTCAGACGGTGGTCTGCATAATCGAGGCGATGAAGGTAATGAACGAGATCAAGGCCGAGATTAGTGGAACGATTAGTGAAATTCTGGTGAGCAACGGTCAGGCCGTGGAGTACGGCCAGGTGCTCTTCAGAGTCAAGGCGGACTGAAAGAACCGACAAGGTGCTGAGGTAATGGCGAGCTTACCAGCGGCAGCCGAAGGAATACGGTGAATTGAAAAATGCTTTCAAGAATTCTCATAGCGAATCGTGGTGAGATAGCACTTCGGATAATCCACGCCTGTCACGAGCTTGGCATTGAAGCGGTGGCCGTCTATTCCGAGGCGGACAGAGAGGCCCCGTACCTGCAGTTCGCCGATGAAGCGATCTGTATTGGCCCGCCCGACTGCGCCCAGAGCTATCTGAACATCCCTCGCATTGTAAGCGCTGCGGAGGTGGCGGACGTGGAGGCGATTCATCCCGGCTACGGCTTCCTGGCGGAGAA
>JAFGTU010000556.1 GCA_016933985.1 Sedimentisphaerales bacterium
GATAGCGCATCCGCCGAGCGGACTCCCAATGGCGGGAGGATCAATATCGGGGCCTACGGCGGCACGGCCTATGCGAGCATGAGCGAATGCTGGAGCCAGGCCGATTTCAATTGCGACGGCGTGGTGAATATGATAGACTTTGCGAATGTGGCCGAGAAGTGGCTGCAGGCTGCAGGGTGGTTTGAATAGCCGAAACAAGGCGGTCTCGGTGCGAAGAATAGCAAACAAGGTGATGGTAATTACGGTAGCTGTGGAGAGACCGACAATCGCACAGCACGATTACAACTTGCCGAGAAAGGTGAACAGACCGGAAGGGTTCACTCTGCTTGAACTCCTGGTGGTTATGTCCATCCTCTCGATATTGATGGCGATTCTGGTGCCGGTGCTGGGAAAGGCCAGGCGGAAGGCGCGATCGCTGTTGGGGATGAGTAATCAGGCCCAGATTGTCGGTGCAGCGAACTGCTACGCGAATGAACACGACGAAAGATATCCGGAATCGACGGCTGTCTTAGGCACGGAGAAGGACGGTTGGGGTTGGCAAGAGCCGACGATGCTCACAGGTTTTTATGATCGTAGTCCGACTGGTCATCGTTCGATGGCTGAGTACCTCAGAGGCTATATTGAAGATGGCAAGGCTGCGTTTTGCCCTAACGCGCCGAAGGAGTACAAATATCTCGAAGCGGCTTGGCGTGCCGGCGACGATTGGGTTAATCCGACGGCTCCTTGGCCCTCTCCGGTATTTGGGACGTATTGCTTTTATTGGAACTATATGGGCTATCTTGAAGATGACGGGCGTTTGTTCGTGGGTCCTAAAGGCCCGGCCGGCGGGGGGGCGCAGAGCAGCGTGGTTGTGACCGATTATTTTGGCTACGACCACTGGCGAAGCCGGCATTGCTTTGGCAGTTGCGAGCCTCTTCAAAGAGGTCAGATAACAGAGGGGACGCCTGAATCATCGTCTTATTGGTCGCGGCATGATTCGGGGGGTATGGGCGAACCGGAGAGCCTGGCGGTAGAATTGCATGCGGGTTATTTGGACGGGCATGTGGCAAGGTACGGCTCGTCCGATGTTGTGCCGATGCGCGTGTCACTTACTTCCGACGGCAGAACGCCGTATCCGACGGGTGTGGGGCCGGGTGTGTTCTATCTGCCGCGGGACGGTGTGGAGTAAGGAAGATAAATAACGAATCCCGATATTGGGTGTCGGGACAGGTGTCGAAATCGAGATTGCTTTGACCGCTGTGCTCACAGCAGGGACGGCGTGCACTGTTTCAGCCTGGATTAGTCAGCGTTGTTGCCATTTTACTTCTGCTTCCGGACGGCGAATGTATGAAGGGCTTAGTCTTAAAGGATCTGCGAAATGTTGGGCTATCGCCGATTGATAGCCGAGGGCGTGGACGTTTGCGGCTTGCGGGCTCCAGTATTGCTCGTGGAGGATTCCGGCGCCGGGCGATTGAAATTTATGCTTGTGGTAGAGTAAACCGTCGCCAAGAAGAATGATTGGATTGGCGGGGTCTGCGAATGTGTCGAGAAACTGTGTAGCGGTCATTAGCGAGTCGGGAATAAGTCTTTGCCAGGTTTTGTATGTCGGATGTCGTATATCGGATGTTATATATCGGGTGTCGGATGTCGCTCCGGGCGAGGTATTGCCTGGGTCGATCCGGCGTTGATATGCGGCGATGTAGAACTGATCGCGCTTGGCGTCGAGGATGGTTGCTATTGTGTCGATGGGCCGTCCGTGCTCGGTGGTGGGGGCGTTGGCTGCGATTACATCGAGGGTGTCAACGGCCACAATACGGGTGTGCTTGGCGATGTGCATTGCCTTTGCGATTGTAATTGAGATTCTCAGGCCGGTGAAGCTGCCCGGCCCAACGGAGACATAAATGTGGTCTAATTGTTCCGGATGTCGGTCGAAGCGATGCATCAGTGCTTCGATGGCGCCGAATATCTCGGCGCTGTGTCGCATCGGCGCTGAGAATGTAGTCTGGGCAAGGAGTCTGGGGCCGAGGGCAAGTGCGACGGAGCCGACCCTGCTGGATGTTTCGAGTGCGAGGATAAGTTCGTGTTTCGACATATTGAGGCGGTTGGCGGTTAGCTATATTAACATTTTCTTTGGGAATCGCTTTTTTTAATGTCGTAATGCCGGTTTTTCGGCGGCGAATCTCGAAAGATTTCGGTCAGATTTTTGTTGAGCAGTATAGTAAATGGCGATATTATCGGGTACTTTGCAGTATAGCAGATTTTTCGCTTGCAAAAAAGGCCAAATTCTAATAAACTGAGTGTATCATAAGCTGTGCCAATCTCTGAAATAGAGGTGGAATTAAGGAAGGTGATTAAGAAGAAATGTCCTTTCAAGGGTGATTCTGGTGGGGTTGTTTTAACTGAGGGTGGTTTATTGGGCAGGAGGTTTGCTTTGAACAGGCCTGAATGTTTATCCAAGTCGTATGGCAGAAGGTCTCTATCTGAGGGGATATCAGCATTAGTGTTACTATTGCTGGTCGTTTTTTTGGCAGCTCCTTGTGAGGGAGGAACGGACGATTCGTTGCGTCAGCTTGTGCAAACGCATATTCGCGACGGTAAGGAGCAATTGAAGAACGGATTCTACGCTGAAGCCGAGAAGAAGTTCGTGATGGCGCAGAGCTACCAGGAGTACCTTTCGCCGGCCGCCCAGAAGGAGCTGCTTGAGCTTATCAAGGAGTCGCAGGTTGGTTCTTCGAAACGTCGGCGTGTTGAAGAGGCGCTGCGGGCGGCGAACGAATTGATCAAGCAGAATAATCTGGAGGAGGCCAAGGCTCGGTTGGAGGAGATTCGCAATGACGAAGCTCTTACCGATGAGGAGCGTGAAGCTCTTCCGGGCGCCATACTACAGCTTAGCACGGCAATACGGGACGAGCAGGCTCGACAGAGGCGTCAGGCGAGGGATACGTCGCGAAGGGCGCCGACTACACGGGGATCGACATCGGCTCGGCAGTCGCAGAGCGACCTTAAGAAACGGCAGACCGAGGTGGCGGAGCTTTACTATCGCAGTCTCGGCTATTATGACATGGGTCAACTGAGCAAGGCGCGTGAGGGTTTTGTCAGAGTCATAGCGAGCGGGTTGATCCCTGCGAAAATGGTCGAATCGCTGGAGGGTTATATTGCCGCGATAGACACTCGGTTGGGTGTGCGATCGCGCGCGGTATCGAGTGCGAATCCGGTTGCGAAGGCCGGGCAGAATCAAAATAGTACAGACATACTTGCTATTGCCGAACCGGCCGGGCCCGGATTTGGTGAGAGCGAGCCGACGCTCGATCGCGGACCTGTTGTTGGCACGGGCTCTGAGCAGGAGGAGCTAAAAGGGACGACGGGCGACGGGGGATACATCCAGATTGTTCTGCGCAAGCGGGAAATCATCCGCAGTCATACGAAAGCCGTTGTCTTAGAGGCCGAGCGCAAGGCGACCGAGGCCATGGACAAGGGGCAGTTTGACGAGGCCAAGAGGGTGATCGCGACGGCGCGGTACAGCGTTAACGAGAATGAGATACACCTGGGCGACGAGCTCTTTGCAGAGTACAGCGGCAGACTCGTTGCGAAGGAGCAAGAGATATTGAAGCGAGAGGGCGATCAGAAACGTGTCGAGGAGAAGAGGACGCATGATGATGCAATCAAGGCTGCGGACGAACTGCGGACTCAGATGAGCAAAGACAGGGAAGATCGGATAGCCGAGTTGATGAAGAGTGCGAAGGCTTTTGCCAGAGAGGGGCGGTACGAAGCGGCTCTTGACCAGTTGGATGCGCTTCTGGCGCTGGATCCGTTGGATGACGAGGCGCTTACGCTGAAGGAAACGCTTGATGACATGGTATATTTTCGCAAGGAGAGAGACCTTAAGAAGAAGGGTGATCGAGAGCGGGCGGAGAGCTTGCTCGGCGCAGTCGAGAGCGGCATTCCTTACGAGGGCGAAGTGACTTATCCGAAGAACTGGCGGGAGATAATCGAGAAGCCGACTCGCATGCCGGACAAGCCTATTGGGCTGGAGCCTGCGGATATGGAGATTTACAAGCAGTTGGATGAGGTAGTTGACCTGTCGGCCTTGACGCCGACTATGCCTCTGAGCGCTGCGATTGACGAGATTAAGAACGCCGTCGATCCGCCGTTGACGATGGTGGTTCTATGGCGTGATCTGTACGACAATGCTGAGGTTGAGCCGACGACGGAAATCAACATGGACGGCCTTTCTGCGGTTCGCCTGGGAACCGGTCTTGACAATCTCTTGAAAGCAGTTACAGGCGGGTTGGGCGAGAGTGTCGGGTACATTGTTGATAACGGCGTGATTACGATTGCCACTACGCTGTCGCTTCCGAGCAAGCTCGAGACGCGTGTTTACGATATTAGCGATCTGGTTGGTCAGCAGGCCAATTTCCAGGGTATGAGCATGACGGGGATGAACAGCATGTACGGCGGCGGCGGCGGTGGTGGCATGTGC
>JAFGTU010000557.1 GCA_016933985.1 Sedimentisphaerales bacterium
GCGTCCGAGGGAAGAGATGCTTTACAAAGCGGCAGCGGAAGCACCCGCAGGTGGTTTTGAGGAAAAGCCGTTTATGGAATACCATCTTTATACCCTCGGGCGAAAGAGCACCATAAACAATAATCAGGTCAAGCAAATTGAGTTCATCACCCCTGCACTGGGCGTGCCGGTAAAGAAGCTCTATATCTATGAACGCGGCCAGCAGTATATGTATGACCGCAGCGGCCAGCAAAAGGGCAAGGTGCAGATAAAGCTCGAATTTGAAAATACAAAAGAGAACAATCTCGGCATCGCGCTGCCTAAAGGCAAAGTTCGTGTCTTCAAGAAAGACCCTGCTGACGAGAGCTTGGAGTTTGTGGGTGAAGACAGAATCGACCATACGCCAAACAAGGAAAAGCTGCTGCTTTATATAGGCAACGCCTTTGATGTGGTTGCGGAATATACGCTGGTCGATAGCCAGCACGAAAGGCGTATGACGCGCGAAACCCATAAAATCGAGCTTCGAAACAGAAAGACTGAGCCGATTACGGTTTTTGTCGATGAAAAGTTCCCTCAGTGGGTCAACTGGACCATCGACAAAACAACGCATAAATACGAAAAACGTGATGCCAACACCGCCAGATTTGAAGTGAAGCTCGAAGCGGATTCAGTAGCCACGGTCCAATATACCGCCACACAAACGTGGTAAGCCGTTTTTCTGTTGCGGACCTTCGGCAGACATTCAGTTGTCGTTCTAAATTACCCTCAGAAGCGATGGTTCCGCTGGCGGTATATTTAGCCCGGGCCGGAGCTTACCCACCGAAATCAGAACCTGTGGTGTCTACTTTGTCGGGGGTTGTCATCCAGAACGCAAGACCGCTACAGACGGACGAAATAGAGGGTTTTGGGCGAAAAAATCACCAAAAAAGGGCAAAATGGTAATAAAACGGTAATATTTATGTTATAATGTAAAGCGCATATATGGAAGGAGTATGCGGCCAATAACAGGGAGGAAAACAGGTTTTAGCGTCCGAGGTAGTATTGTTGTGAAGAAGAGGCGAAAGTGGATTGTCATTATCGTTGTTGCGGTTGTGGTGCTTACAGCTGTCGGCGTAATGGTAAGAAAGCACCGCAACAAAAAGGACCCTGGCGAGGTGGTCCGGGTTGAAGAGGTAAAACAGGGAGAATTGACGGAGGAAGTCGGCGCCCTGTGCGAGATTGAGCCGAATGAAATTGTTCAGATAAGCGCAAAGGTGTCTGCGCAAATCGTGGAAATGCCGTACGATGAGGGGGATACAGTTACCTGCGGCGACCCGAACGCCAATCCGCCCATACCGGCTTCGCTGCTGGTTAAGCTTGATGCAAAAGACCTCGAAAGCCAGTTGCGATTAGCCCAGGCAGGCCGAAATGCCCAAGAGGCGCAGATAGAGGTAGAAAAAGAGAGGATTGAGGCAAGCAGGGCGACATTGATTGGACTTGAGGCATCGTTAGAGCAGGCGGAAAATGACCTTAAAAGAAAACAGGAGCTGTATGAGACGCACGACATCAGCAAGGCCGATTACGACCAGGTGAAATACAAAGCAGAGTCGCTTCGCGCGGATAAAGAGAGCGCCGAACACAATCTGGAAGCGGCTCAGCGGAATTTAGTCGTGATGAGACATAATCTGGACGCAGCTGATGCCAGAATTGCAGAAGCCGAGGAGTTGCTCAGCTACACAACAATAACCTCACCGATAAATGGCATAGTGACGCGAGTCAACGCCAAAGTAGGCGAGATGGTTATGACTGGCACGATGAATAACCCCGGCACGGTCATAATGGAGGTGTCGGACCTGTCGAGGATGTTAGCAGTGGCAGAAGTAGACGAGGCGGACGTAGGAAGCCTGCAGGTGGGGCAGGAGGCGGAGGCGACCGTCCTGGCGTTCGGGGACATCGTGTTCAGGGGCAAGGTCAGTGAGATAGCGCTAAAACATCGCATAAACAACACGGGAACAAGATACTATCGCACGGAGATACTTTTAGACAATGACCCGAATGTATCGAAGCTTTATACGGGGCTAACGGGACACATGGATATTAAGACGCGAAGACACGCAGATATTCTGAAAGTTCCCAGCCAGGCGGTGCTGGCAAGACAGGTCGATGAGCTTCCGCTTGAGATACGTGACAACTGCAGCGAGGTGGACAATAACAAGACGTTTGTTACCGTCGTTTACCGGTTCGTTGACGGCAAAGCGGTTGTCACGCCGGTAAAAATGGGCAAGAGCGACCTGATGTGTACGATTATCGAATCAGGGCTTAAGGAAGGAGACAAAGTCATTGCGGGGCCTTACAAGGTGCTCGAGAAACTGAAACACGACCAGGCCGTCCAGGATGAGCGCGAGGTGGAGGCCAAGAAAAAAGAAGAAGAAAAGAAAAAAACAGCCGAGAAGGGCAAAAGCGACAGCAATGAAACGGCGAGCAAGTGACAACGACGGCGTGATTATCCAGCTGAGAGGTGTAAAGCGAATTTACCAGGTGGGGGTGGACCAAATACACGCGCTTGACGGCGTGGACCTTGAGATTCGAGAAAATGAGTATATCGCAGTGATGGGACATTCAGGTTCCGGCAAGAGCACACTTATGAACGTCTTGGGATGCTTGGACAGGCCGACCGAAGGCAGTTACAAGTTCGGCGGGGACGATGTAACGGAGATGGAAGACTCGGAACTGGCGGGGATACGCAACGAGAGAATTGGTTTTGTGTTTCAGTCGTTCGAGCTTTTACCGCAAATGAATGCGATTAAAAACGTCGAGATTCCTCTGTTATATTCTAGGTCCGGCTGGCTTGGACGGGCAGCAAAGGCGAAGAAGTCACTGCAGCGGGTTGGTCTTGCCGACCGGATGACCCATAGGCCGAACCAGCTTTCAGGTGGGGAAAAACAACGGGTGGCGATAGCAAGGGCGCTGGTTTGTGAGCCGGACGTGCTTCTCGCTGATGAGCCGACCGGCAACTTGGACAGCAAGACGACAAAGAGCATAATGGAGCTTTTCGACCAGCTTCACCAGCAGGGCCAGACGATAATCATTGTAACGCACGAGGAGGACGTAGCGAGACACGCAAGGCGGATAATCCGAATGGTGGACGGCAGGATTTACAGTGATATGTCGATTGAGCAGGATAGAGCCGCAAACTCTTCATCCAGCGCAAAGTCGAAAGAGATATAAGTATGAAAAAGCTGCTGAGCGCACCCGTACTTTTTCTGGAATTGCTTTGTCAGAGCGGTTACCTGGCGATTAGCCAGATATGGGCTAAAAAGACACGCTCGATTCTGACGACGACCGGGATAGTTATAGGGGTAGCGTCGATAACAACCGTGATAGCCCTGCTGACCGGGCTGAAGACTCAGACGCTCGCGGATTTCGAGAAATGGGGTGCTAGGACCATCTGGATACGTCACACGACCCCTCGAACGGGACCGAAGCGGGACATATCGTGGTGGAATTTGAGGTTCTGGCCCGATGAGTTCAACGGGATTTTAGACCGCTGCAAGGCGCTTGTGAGGTTTTCGCGGATTGCGCCTCGCGATTGTTATACTCCTTTCGTGGTCAGATTCGGCGAGAAATCGGTGGAAGGTGTAAATGTTACCGGAGTGGACCCGGGCGTGGAACAAATAGCGAACCGGCCGGTGATACTCGGCAGGCCTTTCTCAAAGCTCGACGATAGCGAGGGACGACAGGTCTGCTACGTGGATGTGGACCTCAGAGACAAGCTCGGCCTGAACAAGGATTGTGTAGGCCAGACGGTATTGGTGGCCGGGAAAAATTACCTGATAGTAGGCGTGGTAGATATAGTGCCTGAGCAGGCGGCGAGGTGGGCAGGCGGCGGACAAAGCCTGGAGATGTTTATACCATTCAGAACGTATTTGAAATTGGGCGACCCGCGTCCTCATATGTATGCTATGGCTGAGAGCATATCAACGGAGCTGTCGGAAGAAGCCGTGGCTGAGATAACGTTCTTCCTTCGCCAAATGCGAAGACCGCGTCTAAACCCGGGCGAGCCGGATACTTTTACCGTTCGTTCGGTCCAGTCGAGAGTCGAACAATACAATCGAGTGTCGATGTTAATGACGCTGGTTGCTGGCGGCGTTGCCGGAATATCGCTTCTGGTCGGTGGAATCGGAATTATGAATATTATGCTCGTCTCGGTCTCGGAAAGGACCAGAGAAATAGGATTGCGCAAGGCTGTCGGTGCAAGAAAAAGAGCGATACTGACGCAGTTTCTCGTGGAGTCGCTTATCCTGTGCTTCTTTGGAGGGCTGATTGGGCTTGGATTAGGTAAACTCCTGACAATGGCGATTGGTGCAATGTCCAAAAACGAGGTGCTGGGTAAGGCTCATCTGCCATTGTGGGCCGTGGCGTTGTCGTTTGGCTTTTGCGGGAC
>JAFGTU010000558.1 GCA_016933985.1 Sedimentisphaerales bacterium
GGGCGGAAGGTGGAAGGATGAGCAGCTTATACCGGTAGAGTTTGTAGAGATGGCTCGGCGGGTGCCTGAGAAGATCAAGGGATTGCCCGTGGTAAAGCCGGCGGACTACTTTAATGCGACAGATCACTATGGGCTCCTGTGGTGGAATAACGCAGATGGGACGATGAAGGATGTGCCGCGGGATGCTTACTGGTCGTGGGGGCTTTATGACAGCCTGATTGTGGTGATACCGAGCCTGGACATTGTTGCTTCGCGGGCGGGTAAGTCGTTGAATAGCCAGCGAAGTGCCGCGTATGGGGCGATTGAGCCTTTTATCGGGCCGATTGCGTCGGCGTGCCGCCGACAGCTAAACGCAGGGCCTTATCCGGCGAGTGATATCAAGATTGAGTGGGCGGCGGCGGAGACAATCGTTCGCAAAGCTAAGGGCGGGGACAATTGGCCTAATACCTGGGCGGATGACGGGCATCTTTATACTGCCTACGGGGATGGGTGGGGATTCGAGCCTAAGGTGGAAGAGAAGCTAAGCCTGGGGATCAGCCGGATCGAAGGAGGGCCGGGAGATTTTGTCGGCATCAATATCCGCAGCAAAACGGGCGAGCGGGTAGGGCAGGGCAGTGCCGGGGCGAAGGCCAGCGGGATGCTCTGCGTCGATGGTGTGCTGTATATGCTCGTGCGCAATACGGGTAACTCTCAGATAGCATGGTCGGCTGATCACGGCGTGACGTGGGAATGGAGCAAGTGGAAGTTCGAGAAGAGCTTCGGAGCGCCTACATTCTTGAATTTCGGCAAAGACTACGCCGGCGCGAGGGACGACTATGTCTATATTTATTCGCACGATGCGGATAGCGCGTATGAACCTGCGGATCGGATGGTGCTGGCGCGGGTTCCGAAAGTGAGCATCCGAGATAGGGGGGCGTATGAGTTCTTCGTGGAGCGAGAGCAGGGCAGCGGGGCGGTTTGGTCGAAGGATATCGGCGAGAGGGGAGCGGTCTTCGAGAATCCGAGCAAGTGCTATCGATCCGGGATTAGCTATAATGCGGGGCTGAGGCGGTACCTGTGGTGTCAGACGATCTATGGCAAAGAGGATATGCGGTTCGAGGGCGGGATCGGGGTATTCGAGGCGGGCGAACTCTGGGGACCGTGGCGGACGGTCTTCTACACCGAAAAATGGGACATCGGCCCGGGCGAGACCAGCAGTATGCCCCCGAAATGGATGAGCCAAGACGGCCGCACGTGCTATTTAGTCTTTTCCGGGGAGGATTGTTTCAGTGTGAGAAAAATCATATTTCGTGATTGATTCTTTTTTGGCATTGAGGCACAAAGTGCAAAAGGTGAGTAGTGGCAGACGGATAATTACGCAAAATCCAGTTCGAAGCTATAGACCCGGTCTTCGAGGCGGCTGTGAATCTGACAGCCGCTCTTGGC
Organism: Sedimentisphaerales bacterium; assembly: GCA_016933985.1. Lineage (GTDB taxonomy): Bacteria > Planctomycetota > Phycisphaerae > Sedimentisphaerales > Anaerobacaceae > JAFGCD01. The sequence goes on from JAFGTU010000558.1 coordinate 1,426, forward strand.
GAAGACCGCCTGCATGGCCTTGTTGTCCCTGAGCACCTCAGCGGTAAAACCGGCAATGCCGTTGCGCTTTGCGACGGAGATAAGGTATTTCAGCATAAAAGTGCCAATGCCTTGTCGCTGCCAATCGTCGCGCACAATAAAGGCAACCTCGGCCAAGTTGGTTCTTGGATTCAGGTAGTACCTGCCGATGGCGATAATCTCGTCCCCGTGTGCCTCCGGAATGGTCCCAACAATCGCCATATCGCTGCGGTAGTCGATATAAACGAAATCCTGCACCTGTTTCTGGGGTATGCGGGCGATATTCGACATGAAGCGATAGTATATTGTCTGCTTGCCGAGGGAATTGAATAGCTCCCGCATGGGCTTGTCATCGGTCGGGTGCATCGGTCGGAAGTTTATCTGCGTCCCGGCTTCGACCACGTAGGAGGCCCTCAACTCCTGCGGCCCCACGAATATCTTGCCCTCGATCGATGCCAAATCACTGCTGATGTAATTATCGTCAATAGCAGCCCTCAACAATTCGGCTCGAAAGGTCGGATGAGCAATGCTGATGAGCGCCATGGCCCGCTCTTGAAGACTCTTGCCGTGGAGATACGCAACGCCGAACTCGGTGACGATATAATGCACCTCATTGCAAGTGGCGACGACTGAGGCCCCGCGACTAAGTTGGGGGACGATCCGTGAAACGGCGTCGCTGTCGGAAGTGGATTCCATCGCTACAATTGACTTTCCCCCGGCCGCCCTCGATGCTCCGTGAATGAAGTCCACGTGGCTGCCCATTCCCAAAAAGCCGGTTTCCGCGGAACGTGCGCTGACCTGTCCGGTCAGGTCGACCTCGAGGCCGACGCATATGGCAACCATGTTATGCTGCTGACTTATCAGATTAGGATCGCTGACGTATTCGGCCGGGCGAAATGAAAAAGCCGGATTGCAGTTGACATAGTCGTAAAGCCGTCGTGTACCCATGCACATGCCGGCGACTATCTTGCCGCGGTCGATATTCTTCCGAACGCCGGTAAGAGCACCGGACTCGGCCACATCCACGATGGCGTCCGAGAGGACCTCCGTATGAATCCCCAAATCGCGTTTGTCCTTGAGCAACTCGAGAATGGCTATCGGAACCTCTCGTATACCCAGCTCAACGGTTGATCCATTTGGAATCAAGGCGGCTATATACTCGGCAATCCGGCGTGAAACCTCGGTGGGGCTTGGCAGCCTGGCTTCGAGTATCGGCGTCTTTGCAGGCACAATAATATCTATATCGTGCACCGCGAGCATACTGTCGCCCATAGTCCACGGCATCTCCGGATTCATCTGTGCGATTACGAGGGCCGCGTTTTCAGCCGCACTTTTGGTTATATCGACGGATACACCCAACGAACACATCCCGTATTCGTTGGGCTCGGTTACCTGGATCAGCGCTACGTCGAGAGGCAATCGGCCGGAATGGAACAATTTAGGAATATCGGAAAGGAATATCGGCGTATAGTCGCCGAGGCATTGCTGTGTGTCGGCCAGGTTGTCGGCTATGAAGAAGCTGTTAATATGAAAGTGCTCTGCAAGCTCCTTGTGCCGGTAAGCCGGCTCTGCCAATGTCAGCAGGTGGACAATCTCCGTGCCTTCCAGCTCGCTGGCTCTGGCCAGCAGGGCTTCGACGAGGGCCTGAGGCTGGCCGCATCCGGTCCCGATAAAGACTCGCTGCCCCGGACGTATCGTCGCGATTGCCTCGCTTGCTGAGAGGGCCGAACTCTCGTAGCTGCTTCGCCGGATAGGCTCAGGTCTTTCGTCGTATGGAGGATTTGACTCGACCATCTATCTAATCACCGCGCCCGTGGCGGGAAAGGGTAATGCCGGCGTCAACAACGATCGGCTCCGCTCCAGCCGCGCCGACAATGAACGGATTGATATTCAATTCCTTGACTTGGGGAAAATCAGTGGACAACTGGCTTATTCGCTGCAGTGCCCCCGTAATGGACGTCAAATCGATGTCGGCCTGACCCCGCGCGCCTTTGAGCAGGGCGTACGAGCGCGTATCTTCGAGCATCTGCATAGCTTCATCAGCGGTTATTGGGGCCAAATAGCATGAGGTGTCCTTGAGGACATCCACGAAGATTCCGCCGAGGCCGAACATCAGCAGCGGACCGAACTGAGGATCGCTCTTCATTCCGAGAACAACCTCCAATCCGTGGACCGCCATTTCTTCTATATAAATGCCGCGGACGCGCGCATCCGGCGCGCGCCGCATTACCCGCAGACTCAACAGGTCGAATGTGTCGCGGACTTCCTCGGGACTGGCAATATTGAGCTTTATGCCGCCGACGTCGGACTTGTGCAGGATGTCCGGCGA
>JAFGTU010000559.1 GCA_016933985.1 Sedimentisphaerales bacterium
CGCCACCATTAGCGACATAGCCGCAAGCATCTCAAGCAGCGTGAAGCCTTTCCGTATTGTTGCCCTGCCGGTCATATCAATTGCCCGTGTCATAAACCAAAGTGCTCAGTGTAATCTCTTTCTCGGCTCCCTGTGCGACCCAATAGACCGTTACATCTAATTGTTCCACAGTCGAATCCGTCCAGTCAGAAACCGTTGCCGACCATTCATAGTCCGGCCAATCGGTTCCGAAGTCGCCCTGCTGATCACCGTTTTGCCAGTCTTGCGTAACAACAAGTTCCGTAAGCATCATCTTGGCCAGTCCCGCCGCCTCAATTTGTCGCTCCGACTGGCCCGCCAGGGTCGTGCAAAGTGCGATGCCGTGCATCGCCACGGGCATGATCAAGGCGATCAGCACCATAGTGGCGAGCATCTCTATGAAAGTGAAGCCGCTCTCCTGCACAGGATGTTTTCGGTTAAATGCCGCCAACATGGTTCTTCCCGTTCGTAATGATAGAAAATGATTCCGTCGCCGCCGGACAGTACAGTTTGACAATACTGCCTCTGCGATCAATCAATCCGATCGTTGCCGGCGTTACCGTCCCCTGTGGCTCAAATGCAATGTATCTCTCGTGGCCATCCTGCTCGAGACCCTCCAATTCGAGCTCGGTATCTTTGGGCAGATCAAAGACCCTTCCAAACTCGACTCCGAGCTCTTCAAGGGCGCCGCTCTGGTTGGCCGTGAGCCAGTACGTCGCCTCATCGGGGTCGAAATTCAGCCGATACGTCGTCCCCTCGGAGACGGCCTGCGACCGCGCGAATTGGGTCAGCGCAAGAATCTGAGCGGCCGCATCCTGTAACTGCCGCGACGCAAAGAAGCCTCGCAGCGACGGCGCGGCCATCGCCAGGACGGTCGATAGAATGACCATCACCAGGATAAGCTCCAGAAGGGTGAAGCCCACGGAACGCTCAGATTGCATATTGCCTCGAACCAAGTTCTGCTCCTTAATGCAGGCATCACAATTTGAATTTGCCTGCAAAGCCCGTAAAATCATCGCAGCCGCCTCACATCGACGAGCCGACTGCTACTTCTTGTCGTACTCCGTCCAGTTGACGATGTCGTCGTCGCCGCCCTGCTTGCCGTCCGGGCCGTATGAATACAAATCGTACCCGCTCTTGTTGTTCTGCCCGGGGTATTTGTAAACGTACTCGTTGTCCCACGGGTCCCTTGGGACATCGCGTTTGAGATACGCCTCCTGCCATCCTTCTGCATTCGACGGCTTCTGCACCAGCGCCCGCAGCCCCTCGCTGCTGCTCGGGTATCGACCAACATCGATCTCGAAGGCATCCAGGGCGACCTCGAATTGCGAAATCTGCGTCCGGGCGGCGGTGACGCGAGCCTGCTCGGAGCGCTTTGCGAACTTCGGCGTTACAATAGCCGCCAGGGCGGCAAGAATAACCAGCACCAAGAGCAGCTCGATCAGCGTGAAGCCTTCCGCCGGTCTTTTTCCTTTTCGATTTTCGTTTCTCGAATTCATAAGCGTTCCCAATACAAATAGTTTAGCGAATCAATTCCTGTAGATTGAAGATCGGCAGCAGCATACCAATCACCACTGTGCCGACCAGGACAGCCATAATAAATAATAGCGCCGGTTCTACCAGCGCCACCATCATCTTGAGGTGGCGATCCAGGTCCTGCTCGTACGCGCCGGCCAGGCGAACCAGCTCATCATCAAGCCGACCGCTCTCCTCGGCCACCGAGATCATCTCAATCACCGAGGGCGGGAACAGAACAGCGCAGCGTTCGAGGCTTCGAGCCAGCGGGTTGCCGTGTTGAACCTGGTCGATAGCGCCGGTGACGGTGTCGGCCAGGGCCTGGTTGCCTATCGCCTCCTTGGCAACCTGCAGGGCCGAAATCAGCGGAACCCCGGCCTTGACCAGCGTCCCCAGCATCCGGCAGAAGCGAACCAGCGCAAATCGGCCTATCGCCTTGCCGAACAACGGCAAACGCAGCAGCACCCGCTCCAGGGAGCGCCTGCCGTCCTCGGTCGTCATAACGCGATGCATGGCAAAGCCGACCAGCGTAGCCGCCAGGAGAATAACAACCCAGAACCGAACAAGGAACTTGCTGGCCGCGACAATGCCCTGCGTCAGCACAGGCAAGGCGCCGCCGAACTGCTCGAACATCTGAGAAAACCGAGGTATGAAGTACGTCAGAAGAAAAACAAGTATGCCGGCAGCAAGCACGGCCAGAACGGTCGGATAGATCAGGGCCGCCTTGACCTTTCCTATCAAATCCTGCTCTCGGCTTCTGAAACTGGCAATCTGCTCGAGCACTATATCGATAAAGCCGCCCGTCTCACCGGCCCTGACCATGGCCACATAGACCGGCGGAAAATACCGGGCGTGGTGGCCCAGGGCTTCAGCCAGAGACTGGCCCCCCGCGACCTGATCGTGCACCGTGGCCCAAAGTTGCTTCGCCGCCGGTCGCGATGCCTCTCGGGCCAGAATGCTCAGCGCCCGGCTCAAAGGCACCCCCGCAGCCAACAAATTGGCCAATTCCCGCGTGAACGCCTCGACGTCCGACTTCGATACCCGGCGGAACCTACCGGAAACCGAGCCTCTTTCGGCCTGGTCCTGTCTCTCGACGACCACCGGACACAGATTATTCTCCGCAAGCTCATCGAGCGCGGCGATTCGGCTGGCCGCATCAATCGTGGCCACCACTTCTTTTCCCACCGAATCAATCGCTTTGTATGCAAAGGTAGGCATCTTGTCTCTCGCTATCAGGCCTTGCCGTACACGCCGTTCTTACTAAACTGTTCGTCCTTAGTCACCCGGAGAATCTCCTGGATCGTCGTGCGACCCTCTCGCAGGTGTCTGAATCCATCCTGGCGCAGGCTGGTCATGCCCTCTTGCATGGCCACGCGCCGAAGGCCGGGCGCCGAAACGCTCTCGAGAATCAGCGACCGAATCTCATCAGTAACCACCATCAGCTCGAATATGCCGATACGCCCTCTATATCCCGTTCCCTGGCACCGACGACACCCTTTTCCCATATACACGGTATCCGGCACAGCGTCTGCGTACTCCTTCTTGAGCCTTCGCACCTCATCCGATGCTATCGGCTCCTTGCATTCCTCGCAGATGACGCGGACCAATCGCTGTGCACAAATCGCTTCGAGCGACGAGGCCACCAGGTAAGGCTCAATGCCCATATCGACCAGTCGCGTCAATGCGCTGGGGGCGTCGTTGGTATGGAGCGTTGAGAAGACCAAGTGCCCCGTCAGCGAGGCCTGTATGGCAATCTCGGCGGTTTCAACGTCCCGAATCTCGCCGACCAGCACAACGTCTGGGTCGTGCCGCAGAATGGAGCGAAGGCCGCCGGCAAACGTCAGGCCCGCCTTCCGCGAGACCTGTATCTGATTGACGCCGTTCAACTGATACTCGACAGGGTCTTCGATTGTGATTATCTTGCGCTGAATGTCATTGATGCGGGAAAGAGCGGCGTACAAAGTCGTCGTCTTGCCGCTGCCGGTGGGACCGGTTACCAAGATAATTCCATGTGGCCGCTCAAGGAGCGTTTTTGTGATTTTCAAGTCGGCTTGCGACATTCCGAGCGTTTCGAGGTCAAGAAGGACGGACAAACGGTCCAGCAGCCGCAACACCACCGCCTCGCCGTAAAGCATGGGGATCACCGAGACGCGGACATCGATTTCACGATCGGCCACCCGGATAGTGATCCGCCCATCCTGTGGAACGCGCTTCTCAGCGATGTCGAGCTTGCTGAGAATCTTCAATCGGGAG
>JAFGTU010000560.1 GCA_016933985.1 Sedimentisphaerales bacterium
TGTCCAGGGAGGCGGCAGGACGGTGACAATCAGCGTAGAGGCTGTGACCGGGTATATTACGGCTACAAACTAAGTTAGGGATAGAAGTTGATGATAAGCTGGAATCTGAAAACTCGAAGTGTTCGGCCGATAGGCCTGGATATAGGCCATAGTTCGGTGAAGATGATTCAACTTGGAGTGAGCGGAGGGCGGATCGGGGTTCTTGCCGCAGAGAAGACGTGCATCAAGCTGAACATTGACGATAATCCGGAGGCCTTCAGACAGGACGTTGTATCAGCCGTGAAACAAATGCTGGCAAAGGGTAGCTTTCAGGGCAGAAGCGTTGTTTCATGTTTGCCGAATGACAACGTGAAGATAACGAGCGTTCGCATAGGGCAGACGGAGTCCGACCAAATCGAGCAGGTGCTCCGAAAGGAGGCCGTTCATCGTTTCGGATTGGATCCGCAGACGGATTCAATAAAGTACGTGGATGCTGGCAGCGTTCATCACGGCGATGAGCTGAAGAATGAATTGATACTATTTGCAGTGGATGCCCAGACGACAAAGGACCATATCGCCGTGCTGGAGGATGCCGGCCTGGAGCCGGTGGCGATAGACACGGTTCCTTTTGCATTGTTCCGGGGATTTGAAAGGTGGCAGAGGCGCGAGACCGACAAAGAGCATACGGTAGTTTTTGTTGACGTTGGCAACCGGTCAACTACGGTGGTTTTCGGTCGAGGCGGAGAAATAAGTTTCGTTAAACAGATACCGATCGGGGGTCACCGATTCAGTGAAGGTGTTGCAGAGAAGCTGGGGATAAATATCGCGGAGGCCGAGAGGGTCAGAGAAAGACTTCGTATCGAGCGCGGCTCGGCAGAGGGAATAGGGGAGGCGAGCGAAGAAGGATGGTGCGATACGGAAGAGAGGCTCGACGCCGCCACACGGCAGGTTGTTGTTGACGCATTGAGCTCAGTTGCCGAGGAGCTGGCCAAGGAGGTATCGCTTTGTCTGAGGTACTTTACGGTAACTTTCCGAGGCAAGCGTGTGGAGCGGGCGGTTCTCTCAGGAGGCGAAGCATACGAAAGCATACTGCTGAACGTATTGCGGCGTCAGTTGACGGTGGAGATTGAGGTAGCTCAGCCATTGAAGGGTTTCGACCTTTCAAGCAGTAGAGAAGGCATAAACCTTGGCGGCGACAGGCGCGGGTTGCTTTGTGAGTGGGCGGTAGCTGTTGGGCTTGGGCTGAAGAATATGAGCGAGGCTTCTGTGGGCGCGGAGGCCTGAGGATAATATGAAAGAAATAGACTTTCTTCCAGAATGGTATAAGAGTCACAAACGCAGGAGCGCTTCCTATCGGATGCAGTGCGTCGTTCTTGGTGGCATATTCGTGATAATGATGGTTTGGAATTATTTCGAGGCGGGTTCGATTTCGCGTGCCGAGGCCGAGATTGCCCGGCTCGCCGGGGGGAACGCCGAGACACAGGGCGCGACTGTGCGTTATTCTCAGCTCAAGGCCCAGATTGCTGATCTTCAGAAACAGGCTGCGACGATGAAGAATATCGATTCGAGAATAGATGTCGCCGGTGTCTTGGCGGAGCTGAGTTTCCTGATTACCAGGCCGACTGTGCTGAGCAGGGTCGAGCTTACTGCTGAGAGATTTGCGGATGGGCCGTCCGACGGAGGTCCAAAGTATGGGGGCGGTCTTGTTAAAGCGGTTCGCATCAAGTCCGGAGAAGCGGGCGCGCTGCCGCTTGGGGACGTGCGGTTTAAGGTTGTGATAGGTGGAGTTGCGCCTGAATCGAGTGACGTTGCTGCTTTGATATGCCGGCTGGAGGACTCGCCGTATTTTTTCAACGTTGTCCCTTCGTACTCTCGCAACACGGTGATAAGGCCCGTCCGCTCGTCGGTGCGGCGGTCATCCGCCGTTGAGACCAGCGGCGGCAAAGCGGCAACGGATATAAGGGCCAGTGAATTTGAGGTGAGCTGCTATTTGGCGAATTACCGCCAGGAGTGAGCGGGTAGTTTTGAAGATGCTGTTTCGAGAAAGACGACAAATCGTGCTATTTGGCGCAGCCGTGTTGATGGTGAGCGGATTTGTGCTGTTTCGTTATCTGCCTTTGCGGGAAAGAATGGCGACAGTAGATCGAACAAAGGCAGCAGAGCGCAAAGCGGTCAATGATGATGTGATGCAGGGTCGGCTCCTTCCAGTGCTTGAAGAGCAGACCCGCAATCTGAGCGAGTCGATAGGCGACTACGAGGCCAAGATACCGCGGCAAAGAGAGCTTGGCACGTTTCTGGGCAGAATCACCGACTTGATGAATGAGCATAATCTTAAGGAGCAGGTGGTTACGCCGGGGAGCGAGGCTAAGAGCGACGAATTGAACTGCATCCCTGTTGACATACAGTGCAAGGGAAATCTGGCACAGATGTTCGAGTTTTTCAAGGGATTGCAGAGTCTGGAGAGGCTTGTTCGTATTGAACAAATAAAGCTCAGCAACGATGCTGATTTCAGTGGTGAATTGAGACTGGAAACAAGGGCTGTAATCTATTACCAGACAGTTGCTACTCTGCGAAATACGCTACGTAGCACAAGAGTAGCTGAGGGATAGACGAAGACTATAGCAGGGGCAAGAGATATGAAAGAGCATAGTAGAGGCAATAAGAACGGCATCAACGGCATTCTTGGTCAATTGGCTGCTGAAAGGAAGAAGGTTGGGATAGCAGTCTGTCTGATTGCGATTATGGGTGTTATGTGGGTAAGAGTACTGACCAAGAAGGGGCCGCAGAGCGCTCAGGCAGTTCCCATGATTGAGCAAACGGACATGGAGGAGCAGCTAAGAGAGGCGATGAAAATAACTTATGTTGATCTGCCGACAGTGCCCGGTCGTGATGATGTGATAACCAGGGACTTTTTTGCATCGGCTGACTGGGAGAACTTCAAACCAGACGGACAAGAAGATTATACGGTTGATATCGAAGAATTGAATGTTGCCCCGATGGATGAGAGTAAGGAAGCAGTGGCCTTTGTCAGAAGGTGCTTGAAACTTGAGGCCATAGCGATGGGGGGAAACCCACAGGCCTTAATCAGCGACAGGCTTGTATCCGTTGGCGAGAAGCTGGCTGTAACAGACGGGGCCAAGATGTATGAATGTGAAGTTGTTGAGATCCGAGAGAGTTCAGTATTGATTAGATGTAGAGATGCAGAGATTGTATTGAAACTGGTTGAAACGGCTGAAGGAGAAAGCTGAGTCGTAATGTGTATCCCATTGCATGGTAGTGTGCATAATGGGATCAGTGTTGTAGGAGCAGTATCATGAACGAAGAAAGAAGTACAATTAGCGGAATCAGAACAGCAAAAGGTTTCTTTGTATGGGTGCTTGTGTTGGCTTCAATGGCGGCTATTGCCCTCGGCGGTGGTGCGTCGGGTCCTGGGCAGTCGAGCGTCAAGGCGGCTGGCGGCGAGACA
>JAFGTU010000070.1 GCA_016933985.1 Sedimentisphaerales bacterium
CGTGTCATTGTCATTTAAACGGCATCCCTGTACCATCGTTAATAAAAACATCAGGCGATTTAACAAAATCCGCCTGAACGCTTACAAGAATACTATCTTAGAGCAAGGCAGTATAACCCCGGCATAGCAAGATTCACATCAAGAGACCCAGTCCTCGGAGGACCTTATGAACCGTTGACACTGCACAAGTACTTATACGCTCTGAACGACCCGATTGATATGATAGATCCGAGCGGTGAGTCCAGTGGTGCCGCCAGCCTTGCCGCACCTGTTGTAGCGGGGTATGCAACTCATGCATTTGCTGTTGCGGTGGTCGCTTATGCGATTACTGAGCTATCGGACGCCCCAGCCATGGTGGCAGACGTCATAATGGATATTGGGTTTGCTCTTGAACGGGGCATAGGCGATGTGATGGCTTATGTAGCGACAGGAATAGGCATCAAGGAGGCGCAGGCGTATGCAGTAAAAAAACAGTTTCCGAAAGAATACCCATGGGGCGCAAAGGAAAATATTGATTATCAGATTTACAAACATTTACAAGGCATGGACGGGAATCCGGAATTTAGAAATCAAAACCCAAAGAATTTTTTAGAGCGCGTCGCTTTGGGCTTGCTTCAGTTATGGAAACAGATAAGGGGAAAATGATGAAGGAGAAATATGGGTTCCTTCCTCGTAGACTGTCTAGACAAGAGGTGGCCTTAGCTCCTAGCAATTGGGTAAGAGTGTTATCTCATTATTCGTACCGAAGAAGACGAGCCCTTTGGGAGAAGAAGCCCGGGTACCACACCTTGCTTGCGGGGGCCATAGCGGCTATCGCTAAGAAAAACAGAGGTTTGATTGATATTGCGGCAGAGCTAACGACCGACAACGTGCCGAGGTATGTGCACTTGACGCTTGTAAGTTCTGTACTACGCTGCCTTGGAGAGAAAGACGAAGGTCTAAGGATGATACGGAAAGCTGCGGAATTAGACCGGTCGCCTGCAACATTATTGAGCTTAGCAGCAGATACGGACGACCTAGATGAGAGAGAAAGTCTCGCAAGAGAAGTCCTCAATAGCAATCCAAAAGACAGCGAAGCCCTTCGGCAACTCGCCTACTCCAGATATTTTAAGGGAGACCGGGAGGGGGCGGAGCGCCTGATTGATGAGGTGCTACTTCAGGAGCCAGCTAACATTCATGCGCTTGAGTTCAAAGGAAATGTCTATTTCGACAAAGAAGAATACGCTAAGGCGTTGGAGCAATATCTCCAAATCAAGATAAGACCGGTGCCGGTATCATTGCAATTCAAGATATGCCGCTGTTATTATCTGCTCGGGATGGTTCGTAAAGCAAGAAGGATTGCAAAGAAGATAAAAGATAAGATCACTTGCGCATACGATATCGAAGGTGGCATTGAGCCCGCCAAGGAGTTACTGGCTAAGATTTTGTCTTCTTCACAGTGAGTTCAAAGCCACGCGACCTGGCCACGATATTGATGGACCTGAACCTGACCGATAGCTCTTTGAAAAAGAAATACATCTACGCCGACCGCCAAATCCTGGCCCAGCACGATATCGACGATGACGCTCAGCCTGACCCCCTCGACTTTAAGTACTTCTACCTCCACGATAGATTAGGCTCGGTGCGTCTGGTGATTAACGATAGCGGCAGCGTCGTTAAGCACTACACGTACGAACCGTTCGTAGAACTGATAGACGACGATTGCACATTCGACAACGCCTTCCGCTTCACCGGCCAATACTTCGATTTCGAGATAGAAGAATACTACCTAAGAGCAAGGCAATACAACCAACAAATCGCCAGAATGAGCCGAAACTCTCATTTCTTTTCTGAGAATGCGATTTCCCGGGCCGGAGTCGCCCGAGAAATGTCGATTTTCCGGCCGTTTACGTGTGCCCGTGGGCGACACCAGGTCGCGGCCGCTCAGAAAACTAGGGACAGCCACCTATTTTCAGAAAACTAGGGACAGCCACCTATTTTTGTGTTGACAAGTGTGTATCTTGTGGTTAATTTTGGTTTATGTCGAGATTAGCAAGGACAGTTGTGGCCGGGCGTGCTCACGAAGATTCGCTGGCCAAGGCTGTGGGCCGCGCGCACTTTCGCTATACGCAGTACATCAATCGGTTTCACAAGCGCTGCGGCCACCTCTGGCAGGGGCGGTTCTATTCGTGTGCGTTGGATGATCGACACTTCTGGCTGGCGATGAGGTACGTCGAGCTTAATCCGGTTCGGGCGAAGATTTGTCGCAAACCGTGGCGGTATGAGTGGTCGAGCGCGAGCGCGCATGTGGCCGCCAAGGTGAGATCGGAATTGTTGAACTTGCCGCGGTGGTATGATATGATCTCAGCCGAGCAGTGGCGCAAGGAACTGAATGCAGGTATAGCCGAGGTTGAAGTTGAGCGAATTCGAGGCAATACGCATACGGGCAGACCGCATGGCGGCGACAGCTTTCTCAGCAAGCTCGAAAAATTCCTCGGCCGCATAGTCCGCCCCCTGCCCGTCGGAAGGCCGACACAAAAACGAACGAAAATGTCAAAATAGAAAAGAGAAATAGATGACTGTCCCTAGTTTCGTCCCCTAGTTTCCTAGTTTCTGTCCCTAGTTTCTGACTTTTCAAGCGATATTGTGGATGGTTGGCATTCGCGTTTGGAGTACAGAGCAGATATGTTGACAATTGATGTCGCAAAATGGCGAGTGAGCTTCGATCCTGATGCTACAAGCAAGCTTTATACACTGGCCAGTGCAGGCTATGCTAATTCTTGTGACTGCGATTTTTGCTTGAATTTTGTTGCACAAAGAGACTCCGTCTATCCCCCAACTGTACGGGAAGTACTGCAGCAAATAGGGGTGGATTACAGGAAGGAGACAGAGATTTCCTACGTCACGACACTCGCACCTGACTGTCATCTTTACTTAGGTCATTTTGTTTTTGTCGGTAGCGTGGAGTGCTTGGCTGAGTCAAGCGACCGTTCACGGCAAGTGTCTGGCTTGCTGGAACAAGTCGAGGTGACTGAGTTTTTCTCTTGGAGCTTCAAGGACTGCAAATCGGGTACTTTCTATAAGACACCTGACGGCAAGCCGCGCTCAGAGCTTGTTTTCCAAACAAAGCTCCCCTGGGTCTTGGATTTGCCCGAACCTGCGTAGGATTTCATCTGAACAAAGTGACCGCCGACAGCTCTCGTTGAGAGCCTGCGGGCGGGGGAAAATTTAAGGTGTGCGGTGCATTTTTTGGAGGCAATCCGAAATTGGGTCTCTACGGAATCTAACGCACAAGGCTCATCAACCGAGCATAAATACATCGTTGACATTACAGGCGACCTGCCGGTAATATTGATGGACCTGAACCTGACCGACAGCTCTTTGAAAAAGAAATATATCTACGCCGACAGGCAAATCCTGGCCCAGCACGATATCGACGATGACGCTCAGCCTGATCCCCTCGACTTTAAGTACTTCTACCTGCACGATAGATTAGGCTCGGTGCGCCTGGTGATTGACTATGACAGCGGCGACGTCGTCAAGTATTACACCTACGAGCCGTTCGGAGAGGTGATAGACGACGACGGCACATTCGACAACGCCTTCCGCTTCACCGGCCAATACTTCGATTTCGAGATACAAGAATACTACCTAAGAGCAAGACAATACAATCCCGACCTCGCAAGATTCACATCTATAGATCCTCTCTGTTTTCAGGTCCGGGAAGATCCGTGTCGGTATGTGTTCGTTCTGTGGCATTTTTTCTTTAGAGCGCAGGCGTTGGGTGGGACGCGAGGTCGCGGCGGAGCTGGTCGAGCAGTTGTGTTACCAGCCTTTCACGGGCTGATTGGGCCGCGCCTTGCAGCGGTAGTTGCCTGCTTTTTGTGCCTTCCGGCAGCTTAAAGGCGACCTCGACATAGCCGGCTCCAGTGCCATTCTGCCGGACCTGGCCGACGGCGACGGCGCATTCGCTTTTGGCCTTATCGGCAGCGGCATCGGCTATGCCTTCGATCCCGGCGGGCGCGTTCTGTGAACGCCCAAGCAAGCGGCCCAGGGCCTCTTCGGTTGGAGCAACGTATGCGCCGGCCAATACGCGGCCTGCGCCGTCGGCGGCGGTGAGTGCGGCGGCCAGGCTTCCGCCGGTGGCCGCCTCGGCCAGAGCGATAGTCTCGTCGCGTTCGGCCAACTGCCTGATTACACACTCTTCGAGAGTGGTCTGGTCGTATGCGTAGATATGTTCGCCGAGATCCGCGGCGATTTTCTGTTTGATTTCTTCGAGCCTTGCCCGGTCTTTCGGCGTGTCATCGGGAAGCGAGAAGGTGAAATCGACCCTGCCGCCCTCGAAGCTCGAGGATGTAGTGACATCGGCCGGCAGCGGGACGTGCTCTTTGAGGGTCTGGTCGATCTGCGATTGGCCGAGGCCGACGAACCGCAGCGTAATCGAGCAGCCGGGCTTGCGCGTGCCGAATCGACGGCTCAGATACGGTATCAGCTCATCTGCGACCATAGGCTGCAATTCATGGGGCGGGCCCGGCAGAGCAACGATTGTGGTCTGCGGCTGCTCGAACACCAAGCCGATAGCCGTGCCGTTGCGGTTCTTCAGATACGTGCCGCGAGTCGGCGCCTGGGCCTGGCGGCGCAGGTTCTCACGAAGCTTGGCGGGCGAGGTGCCGAAGCGCCGGGCCATTTCCCGCAGCGCATCAGGATGCTCTTCAAGCGGAATCTTCGTGAAGCCGCAAAGGGCCTGGCGTGTAACGTCGTTGGCGGTCGGTCCGAGGCCGCCGGTAACGATTATCAAATCCGCTTTGGCGGCGGCAAAGCCAAGTGCCTCCTGGATGTCGGCCTCTTTGTCATTCACGCACATCGACCCGACGCAGTTAAGGCCCAGCGGCGTCAGCGTCTTGGTGAGAAAAAAGGTATGGCCGTCTGCGTAAGCGCCGGCGAGCAACTCACCGCCCGTGACTATGATTATGTATCGCGTGACCTTAGCCTCGGACGTGATGCCGGGCTTGTCCGACGGATTTGCGCCGACATACAAAATCGCGGCTGTGCACAGAAACAGCACAGTGGGCGACAGTAACCCGTTAAGATGCATTGTCTTACCTCGGATGTGCAGGGCCTGTGGCTTATTGTTCGGCCTTTTGCGTGATGCCTTTGCCGAGCATAGGCAGGACCTTGGCGGCTTGGTCGGGCCCATAGTTGAAAATAGTGAAGCCGCCCGTATCGAGTCGGCGGGTGATGTTTATCTGCTCGATTAGCTTGCAAATATCGGTCTGATCCGGCCAGACGCTCAGGCCGATGCCGGGATAGCAGGGCACTTTCCCTGTCCACGGAAGCTGCTGGGCAACCATGCGCTCGAACGCGCCGCTCGAAGCCGTATAGTCCATGGGGCAGACGAAATCGAGGTATCCGCGGTCGCACCAGAGCTTCCAGTCCTGGCCGACCGAGTCGC
>JAFGTU010000561.1 GCA_016933985.1 Sedimentisphaerales bacterium
GGCACAATCTTCGGCCGAGTTACCCATTACCGTTCGTGCCCCATTTGTCTCTGTTGCGAACGCTATCGATGCGATAACAGGCAGCGAGAATTCTCCCTTGCAGGCGCGAACGGCGCACAGCACCTCGCGCAGGTCGATCATAGTCTCAATTATGAACGCATCGACCCCGGCTCCAGTTAGAACGCTGGCTTGCTCGATGAAGGCTTCGCAGAACTGCGATTCCGTGTAATCGCCGTAAGGCTCGAGCAGTTTGCCGGTCGAGCCGATATCCCCCAATACATATCGGCTGTCAGCGGCGGCTTGACGGGCCAGCTCCACCCCCGCCCGGTTCACCTCGTGGACCGAGACGCCGACATTATGTGTCTCAATATAGATGCGGTTCATCGTAAGGGTATTGGTGGTCAGGGCGTGGCACCCACATTGCGCGTACTCCCTGTGGATATCCAAGACCGCCTTCGGATTATCAAGATTGTTGCTGCCCCGGGACATCAAACCGCGCTTATCCAATTGCGTCCCCATGGCCCCATCGAGCAGGATTACGCTACTGCGGTTGAGAAATGTTTTGAAATCCATCTGTGCCTTTCCGGAGATGCCTACGGTCGTGACCTGATGTAAAACCGCAGGCTAAGCAGGGGGAAAGTGCGTTTTTCACCTGTTCGACCGTCTCGAAGACAATCGCGTTTAGTCCCGCCTGCCTTGCGGCTTCTACGTATTTTGTGTCGTCGTCAATATAAGCCGTTCGGCCGGGCGGCGAGCCGAGTTTCTCGACGGCGACATCGTAGATTCTCAGTTCCGGTTTTCTAATACCTTCGACGCAGGAGAATACCTGGACATCAAACATATCGTATCCCATGCGGTCGAAATACTCTGCTGCAGGCGCTTCGGTATTGGATAGTACGGCGGTTTTGCAGCCCTGCCGTTGCAAGCCGGCGGCCAATGCGAACATCTCCGGCCTTGCCGCGTATGCGGCGGCGAAGCCATCGCCCCATAATGACCGACTCTTGGGCGTCGGCACGTTCAGCTCGCCGCAGACCCGCTCCCAGAAGGCATCTTCGCTTATTGCGCCTATTTGGAATTCCGGCATAAACCGTGCAATCGCCTCGGCCAAGTCCTCTTCGCACGCGCCCAACGCGTCGGCACAGTACCGCAACCGCTGCGGCGCAGGGTCGTCAATCAGCACGCCTCCCCAATCGAATATGACGGATTCAATTCTTTCCATAGCTACAGCGAGTCCTTCAACAAACATCCGATTTTCGTCCTCAAGACGATATACCGGCCGCACCTGCATATCAAGACTTAATCAGCATATATCGGCTCGTTGTCGGTGTTCGCCTTTGACGAAGCGGGCGGCAGAGCATATAATCCAACCGTTTTGTGAAGGGTAAGTCTATGGAGCAGGTTCTGATTGTAGTCGGTATTGTCTTGACGTTGGCCGTATTGGGGCTGCTGGTCTGGCTGATCAGCTCGACTTTTGCGGCGAGAAGGGAGATGGCCGGGCAGGCCGGCGGCATCGGTCTGGTCCAGCAGCAGCTCGAGGCGTTGAAAGCGGCGCAGGATAAGACGTCAGAGAATATGCAAAAGTCTCTACAGGTCGGCCAAAGCACGCTGACGGCGAGCCTGCAATCGAGCCAGAAGGTCCTCGGCGAGCTGCACAGCCAGATCGGCGAGCTGCACGGGACCAACAAGCAGATGATGCAGATAGGTAGCGAGGTGAGGCGGCTACAGGATATTCTAAGCAGCCCAAAGCTGCGAGGGCAGATGGGCGAATGGTCGCTCGAAAACCTTCTCTCTACTATCTTGCCCAAAGATGCCTACAGCTTACAGCACACGTTCAAGGATGGGAAAATGGTCGATGCCCTGATAAAGCTGGCCGACTTCTCCGTGCCGATCGACGCCAAGTTCCCGCTGCCGGGGTTCGAAAGAGTGGTAAAGGCCGGGAGCGAGGAGGAGAAGACCAGGCTTCGCAAGCAGTTCATCAAAGACTGCACTACTCACATCGACAAGATCGCCTCTTCCTATATCCGTCCCGCCGAGGGCACACTCGATTTTGCGATGATGTACATCCCGGCCGAAAACGTCTATTACGAGACAATCGTCAAATATGCCGGCGAAACGAACGATATCCTCAAGTACGCGCTCGATAAGAAGGTGATACCCGTCTCGCCGAACCTGTTGTATGCGTATTTGATGACGGTGGTGATGGGGCTTCACGGTCTGCAGATTGAAAAACAGGCCGCCGAGATACGCCAGAACCTCAAGAAGCTCAATGCCTCCTTCGCCGAATTCATCTCGGGCTGGGACACATTAGGCCGACACCTGCGAAACGCCAACAATCAATACGACGAAGGCCAAAAGAAATTGGACCGCCTCGGCCTCCAACTCGGACAGATCGGCGATGAGTCCATTACGGAGGCGAAAGAATAATGAAAAGAATGAAGAATCTCTACAAGGCGGTCGGCTGCGCGATGATTATGGGTGCGGGTATCTTGATCTTTCTTTCTTATCACTCGCTGTTGGGCTGTGATTCGCAAGCAGAAAGGCTAATTCAGATATTGACGGGATTGGCCGTCGCAATTACCGCCCTCGTAGCCGTATCTGTGGCGGACCCAAAGAAAGACAGAGTGCAGGCGGTTGTGACGAAGCCTTATGTAATACCCAATATCAAGAATTGGAAGGAAACTTATCCAAAGAATGAGTTGACGGGTATGGCGGCGGAGTTTTTTGCCAACTTTGCCGATCCAATCACCTCCTACAAAGTTCAATTTAAGATAGAAAATACATCCAGCTTTGACTGGGCAAATCCGATAGTTACGTTTTGGCTACCGCCGGAGAAGCAGCATCCTCAGAAAAAAGAGAAAGAAGAAGGGAATACGTATTCTGAACTGAGTTATAATTCCAGTATTTATAATGTACAAGGGGATGTCCGAAAATTTGAGATGGTGGGCGCGGTCGTTATATCGAATAGGAATCTCCCCTACTGGAAACAAGGGAAGCACCTTACATTTTGGATAAAGATGACGCTCAGTGGGGAAGATTCGAATCCGGTGGATATCGAGGTGTCCGTTGACTGTGATAATGCTGATGGGTACACGAAGACAGTCGCGCTAAATCCCAAGGAATTACTCGAAGGTGTTGAACCGGAAGAGACCCTGGGTGAAACCCAGGGCTAAATGAGGATGTGGTGTGGGGAAGACACTCGGATATATGCTTACTTGGACTACGTATGGGACTTGGTTGCAGGGAGATGAACGCAGGTGTGTGAGGGACGGGAAAATACTTCCCGGGAACAAAGGGCTTGCACAGGCGAACGCGCTGTCGCAGGTTCAACATTCCGTCAAGTTGTCACGAATGCAGCGAGAAAGGGTGCGCGAGGCTATCATAGAGGAGGCCGCGTTGCGAGGGCAGAATGTTTACCCGTTGGCGGTCAAGGCAACACATGTTCATATAGTTGCAGAGAATACTCGGCTGCCGATCAGCAACATGGTCGCTTACTACAAGAAAGCGGGCCGACTGGCGTTAAAAGCAGTTGGCCATACCGGCAAGGTCTGGACACGAGGATATGACAAGAGGTTTTGTTTCGACCAGGCAAGTCTGAGACGGCGGATAGAGTATGCCCAGAGTCAAAACCCGGCGTGAAACGCCGGGCTAAATAGTTGTATATAGCCTAAATAGTCGTATATAGCCTGCGGTTTTACCGCAGGTTCGTGCTTGTTAGGGGGGGACGCGCGGTCGGGAGTTTGCGCGTGCATATTGACTGGGGCGGTATGCGGGGTATAATCTCGGTTTTTCCGTTGAATAGAAGGAATTGTCCATAGGAGATTTGACGTGAAGGCAAGCGACATCAGGCCGGGGATGGCGGTTACTCTCGAAGGGGCATTATATGTATGTGTTCAGGCGACTCACGTAACGCCGGGCAATTTGCGGGCGTTCGTGCAGGCGAAGATTCGGCGGGTATCGGACGGAGTGATATTCGAGAAGCGGCTGCGGTCAACCGAGGAGGTGGAGCAGGCTTTTCTTGACCGGCGAGATATGGAATACCTGTACTCCGACCGGACGGGGCACGTACTGATGGACAACCAGACGTATGACCAGGTGACGGTAGGCGATGAGATGTTTGGCGAGTCGATAAAGTACGTCAGGCCGAACACCGCCCTTACGGTTCTTTTGCACGAGGGGAAGGTCGTGGCGTTTGAGCTGCCGAAGGCGGTTGATTTGAAGGTGACGGAGACAAGCCCGGTTCCGCGGGGGGCGACGGTTACAAACCAGATGAAGGACGCGGTTCTGGAGACGGGCCTTAAAACACGGGTGCCTCCGTTTATTGATGTGGGCGAGGTCGTCCGGGTAAGCACAGAGGACGGCTCATATATTTCCAGGGGGAAGTAGGAGGCCCGGCAGTCGGATTTGGAGCGGGGGGCGCCGGACCGGCAGATCGGCGATGAGGCGGCAT
The DNA here is from genome assembly GCA_016933985.1 of Sedimentisphaerales bacterium. Taxonomy (GTDB): domain Bacteria; phylum Planctomycetota; class Phycisphaerae; order Sedimentisphaerales; family Anaerobacaceae; genus JAFGCD01. Next base: position 4,448 of record JAFGTU010000561.1, read on the forward strand.
AGAGCGACGTTGCCGGAAACCAATTGGCTCTCACCACTAAAACCGGCAGTGCGCCCGAAAAAGATGGCCAAAGATATTTGACACAATTGATTTTGGTTCTTAGTATTGCTCACGATGGGTTTTGGTATTTGTTTTTTTGGCAACCTATTGGTGCAAGGAGCGTTGACTATGGAAGAACGCGTGGCTGTTGATCTTACGGATGATAGTTATGACAGCGAGGTATTGGAGTCGGATGCCCTGGTGCTGGTTGATTTTTGGGCGGAATGGTGCGGGCCTTGTCGCATGGCGGGCCCGGTGCTTGAGAATATAGCCGAGGAATTTAAGGGAAACGTAAAGGTTTGCATGATGAACATCGACGAGTATCGTGACTCAGCGGTCAAGGCCGGCGTTACGAGCATCCCGACGCTGAACATCTACAAGGCCGGCCAGATCGTCGATCAGATCAAAGGCGTTACGCCGAGCTTCGAGGCGGATCTTCGCGAGAAGATCAATGCGCACTTATAACTGTAAAGTCATTCAAATGCACGATGTGAATTCTCTCAAGCCGTTGAATACCGCCGAATACCTCGACGAGCTGCTCGCCGACGGATTCATCGTCAAAGGCCCGCGAGACGACCCCGAAAGAGATGCGAGCCTGCTTAGGAAGCAGCTCGAAAAGGGCAAGGAGTTTACGCCCGAAGTGTGGTTTCCGGATAACGGCTTCAAGTTCGTTGAACCGAGCACTTTCACCAAAGGTTACAGGATTGCATATAAGATGATCGACAATTTCCCGGACGAGAGATACAACTCGAATTACAGCTTAGCCAAAGATGGCCGGCAGATACCTCTGTACTTAAAAATGGAATTGCCCGGCCATTAGTGATGCCCCCGTCGTGCCGAGAGGGGTCGGCGGCTTTGCGAACAAGAGCAGATCGGCACGTTCTATTCCTGAAAGCTATGACCTACGAAGACCTAAAAGGCAAGAAAGTCTTGGTAACCGGCGCCAGTAGCGGGATCGGGCTGGCGACGGCGGTCTCGTTCAGCAAGCAGGGCTGTTTCGTAGGCGTCCACTACTTCCGGACCGAAAAAGGCGCGAAAAAGGCGCTGCGGCAGGTCAAGAAGAACGCCGGGGGAATGCTCCTTCGTGCGGACGTGCGCGAAGAATGCCAAGTCAACGAGATGGTCGAGCAGTTTGCAGATGAGGCCGGCGGTATCGATGTCCTCGTCAACAATGCCGGCACGATGATTGAAAGGCAGCTTTTCGAGAGCGCGAGCGTCGCATATCACGATGATGTCTATGCGACCAATGTCCGCAGTGTCTTCTTAGTTACAAGAGCAGCCTTGCCCCATTTGAAGAAGAGCCGGGGCAACATAGTCAACATCGGCTCATTGGCCGGCCACGGGGGCGGCGGTGCAGGATCGGGGATGTACTCCGGGGCAAAGGCGGCCGTAGCCCTCGAGACTATCGCCATGGCAAAAGAATTCGGCAAGTACGGCATTCGCGTCAACAGTGTTATGCCGGGCTTCATCGAGACGAGGTTTCACAAGATGTTCAGCACGCCCGACCGGTACGAGAAGGTCGCCAATAGGACGCCCTTGGGCAGAAACGGCACTCCTCAGGATGTCGCTAACGCCATTCTGTTCCTGGCCAGCGAGGCGGCGAGCTTCATTACAGGCGAATACATCGCCGTCAACGGCGGGCTGCTTATGAGAGCGTAGTACGACGTTTCATAGGCATTGGGATCAAGAAATAATCAGAAAGAGGGCATTTGATGGCGACGGTTTTCAGCACTTCGATTAGCAGAAGGGACTTTGTCAAAGGCGGCTTGGCTGCTATAGGCGCGGTGGTTACACTTGGCGGCTGCGCTTCGCTCGGCGGGCGTCAAACTCGAAAAGCCCCCGCTATGGCTCGATGGGCATTACTAAGCGATACGCATATCCCCGAAGACGTCAATAATAATTACCGCGAATTCTATCCATACCAGAACTTGGAGAAAATCGTCCCGCAGGTTATCGCCAATTCGCCGGATGCGACGGCGATCACCGGCGATCTGGCTCGGCTTGAAGGTAAGCCGGGCGATTACGCCAATTTAGAGAAGCTGCTCGCGCCCCTGGCCGAGCGGACGCCCGTGTTTATGGCCCTGGGCAATCACGACGAGCGGGGCAATTTTCAGAAGACCTTCGGCAAGCTGGCCGGCGAGAAACAGTCTGTTTCCGGTAAGTGCGTGTTCGTTGCAAACACGCCTCCGGTTCGTTTGATTATGCTGGATTCCCTTTTCTACGTTAATGAAGTGCCCGGCCTTCTGGGCAGGGCGCAAAGGCGATGGCTGGAAGGCTATCTCAAGAGCAGCGACAATACGCCGACGATTCTCTGCTTCCATCATACATTAAGCGATGGCGACGGGGATTTGCTGGATTTGCCCCGCCTTTACACCATGATCAGACGAGTCCGCAAGGTCAAGGCGATAGTATATGGCCACTCTCACGAGTACGGCTTCTCAAAATACAAAGGAATCCATCTGATCAACCTGCCGGCGACGGGGTACAACTTCAACGATACCGAGCCGATCGGCTGGGTCGAGGCTAGGCTCAGGGCCACGGGTGGCGACTTTATACTTCACGCAACAGCCGGGAATATGGAACAGAACGGCAGCGAAAAACACCTGACATGGCGGACATAATCTGAGCAAGTAAAGGAGATTAACGATGGGAAGCTCAAAGCACATATTGTCCGGATTCTGCGGAATGAAACTCGTTTTGGCGGCGTTGCTGGCTGTCGGATGCACGCAGCCGGGTTCCCAAGGCGTTAACCAGGCATTTGATGCGGCAGCCAATCGAGATGCCGAGACGCCGGCAATTGAAACGGCGAAAATCCCAGATTGGGAGAA
>JAFGTU010000562.1 GCA_016933985.1 Sedimentisphaerales bacterium
AACAGGCAGTTTGTAAGATCGGCAGGGTCCTGCCAACCGGCGTAGTTCTTCATTCCGCCGCCGCTCTCGGCTGCGTTTCCAATGAACCGACATCTATCCATGTGCACCGGCCCTCCGTTCAACATTCCGCCGCCGCCGTTTTCGGCGCAGTTGGCGATGAACGTGCAGTCTTTTATGACTGCACTGTTTTGGTAGTGGCCCTTGTAGATGCCGGCGCCGCTGTCCGTTCCGCTTGAGTAGTCGCCGTTGGCGTTTCCGCCGGTAATTATGAATCCATGCAGTGCAACATCCTGCGCATCCTGGCCGATCTTTACGACGTGGAAGCTGTTCTCGCTTCTTGAGGCGTGTTCGAGCAGCTCGGCTGGGTCGGCAGGCGTCTGGTCATTACTGCTGAGGTCTCCGGTCAGGATGGTTCGGTATTCGTTGATATTACGGTCGTCCGGATTCGACGAGCCGAAGCCTGCATACCCGCCTTTTATGGTAATCTCACTGATAAGACCAAAGCTTGCATTGCGGTCGCCTCTGGTGATTCCGTGGCCGAAGTCCGGCGCATAGAGGCCCTGTGCGACACGTATCTCCGCGCCGGCAGACGCGGCGGCGAGTGCATTCTGCAAAGACGTAAAGGCATTCGCCCAGCTTGTTCCGTTATTTGCGCCGACGGCGGTGTCATCGACGTAGAACAAGCCCTGAAACTCGCGGACGCCCATATCGACAACCGGCGGCGTGCCGCTGCCGGTATCGGGTGTTTGAAGGTCGTCACTGAATCGTGCGAGGCCGGCAAAATCTGTCAGCAAAGTGGGGGGAACAACTGAATTGTCGCCTGCGTCGATACATGCAGACCCTGTGGTCAATGAAAAATCATCATCTTCCGTCCCGAGGGTATCGTCGGGTCCGTCTGGATCGGCAAATAGCGGGTCGACGGGGGTATTGCCGGCGCCGGACCACCCGCCTTCTACGCAACTAAATAGTATCTGGTTGCAGGCGGGATCGTCGTTATAGACTTGGCTCGGGTTGTTGGCCCAAAGGATGGTGTTGGTCGTGGTGACGCGGCTGTTGTCGAAGGAGGCGATGCCGCCGCCGCTATTGCCGTAAATTGTGCAGTTGATCAATTGGGCGTCTGATGTGTCATTGGAGACGGCGGCACCATTCTCGTCGGAGGCGTAGTTTGCCACGAAGAGGCAGTTGATGATTATTGCCGGGCTGCTGCTCGCGTTGGTGATACCGGCGCCACTGCGCGCCGAGTTGTTCGCGAAGGTGCAGTGGCTAAGGATGGGGCTGCTCTCTGACAAGTTGTTTATCCCGCCGCCATAGTAGCTTGCCGAGTTGCCGGTGAACGTGCAGCGAGAGAGGGTTGGCGCACAGCCGGAATTTGCCATGCCGGCTCCCCGGGCGGCTTGATTGTTGAGAAAAGTGCAGTTCTCCAGGACGGGATTACTGTTGTCGGTATTGTAGATGCCGCCGCCGCCCCAGGCGTGGTTATTCGTGAAGGTGCAGTCTGTCACGGTCGGGCTGCTTCTTTCGTTCGTGATGCCGCCGCCAAAAGAGGCGCTCGGCATCGCGATGTTGTCGGCGAAGGTGCAGTTCTCGAAGGTGGGCGAAGAATCCTCATTATAAACTGCTCCGCCGCCGGTGTCGTCGTCGGTCGCTTCGTTGCCCTCGAACGTGCAGTCGATGAATTTGGGGCTGCTGTTTTGGCAAAGAACGGCTCCTCCCTTCCATGCCCTGCCGTTGGTTATCGTGAAGCCCTGGACAACAGACGTTTCGGTTTCGACGCTGTGGAAGTAAAACGCCCGATGCTCCTCGGAGGGTGTTCCGCCGCAGTCGATAGTGCAGGCGTCCGGGCCGTTGGCGCAGACAAGTCTGACGGCTTTGCCCTTGAAGTCCAGGTCGCGATTTCCATCGCCGGCGTAAATTCCATCTCTGACCGCGACAACGCCGCCATTTGGGATTGCGTCCAGGGCCGCTTGGATTGTACGTTTGTAGCCGTCGGGCGCGGAGCAGTGGCTGTATTTTCCGGTCCAGGCGTCGTTGCCGCACAGGCCATTGACGAAGATATAGGGCGTTGCTGCGATTACAGCCGATGGCCAGATTCCGTAGAACAATAATGCGATAACTACAGTGCTTTTCTTGCGACCGAACATAGTGTTGTCTCTCAAATACAGTTGCTAATGAACAGTTTATCCCTGTGGTTATTCTGCGGGGTAGTGTGAAGCCGGGGGCAAATGGTCCAGCTGTTCTCGGTGTCACTTACACCAGGCCCGGCTGTTCGGCCGATTATCCCGGCGGCCACGCAAATCGTTGGAGCGTCGGCGGCATTTTCAACCGCAAACGGCGTCGCCAGGGCTGCGAGGGCTTTCCATCCTGCCCTTTAAGCTCTCATACTCTCCTCAGGTTAGCTCTGAAACAGTTGTTTTTTCTCGCCGGAAAGTTGCTTCGGAGGATTAGTTGCCTCTTACCAGCGAGCGTCCGAAAGTTTTACGAGCCAAGTAATTCCCAGCCGGTCCCTTCGCCATTTAGGAGGACTTTCTTGCCTCGGCGAGGCAAAGTCGTCCATGGCGGTCTCGGTGATCTCCTGGAGGTAAGTGAATTCGAGCTTGCCCTGGCGATTGCCATTTGCACCCAGTGATATAGATTCCACAACATCCTTCTCCATATCGATGTTGTAGATGAGTTCTGTTTGGCCGCAGTCGAGAGTAACCAGTGCGGTGTTCTGACCAGGCGTAAGTTCCGTCCGGAAGGGTACTTGATCCCGAGCGGCGTCTCTTCTGACGGTGTCTATAGTGTGCAGTCCCATCCAGGGTCGGGCCAACCCTTTGAAGAAAGCGCCGCCTTCGTAGGACGCCACGAGTTTTCCGCCTGCGTCGTAAACCCGTGCTTCGGTCCCGGTATCGACGAGCTTGAGCCTGTCGCCTACGGTCATTTTTAACCACGGGTAATCCCATTTGCTGGTCGCATAGACAAACGGGGTTCGTCCGGTTCCCGATACCTGCTCTCCTTTGATTTGGCCCGAAACGGTGAAGAAGGTCCAGCCGCGCGTGTGCATCGCATCACGGGCGTCGATCATCCGCGTCCTGCTGGGCCAGTCGTAGAGAAAATACTGTTCGTCGAGCACGTTCAGGTTGCGGGTAATCTGCGAGTCGCGTGTGTCCTCATCTTGCTTGAGGATGACGAGCAGCCCTGCGCCATCGCTGTTGACATACTGCATTGGCTCGGTTTGGGGCTGGGCGGCTGCAAGCGATTTGCGCATGACTGAATTATCCGTAGGCAGTCGCCATACCGCACCGTTGCTGTGCCAAGCGTGCTGATTCCTGATGAATACTGTGTTCTTGTCCCTGTCGAAAAAGTAATTTGCGCGTTCGTTTTGCAGCCACTGGCAGTAGGGTTGTCTGGCCCTCGCGTCCCATTTCAACAGGCGCATCATAACGGGCCCTCTTGTTCCTTCCGGGTAATAATGCCAGTATTCGTGTATGCCGGGCGCTGCTTGGGGGATATCTGCGGCGATTTGTGAGCTTATCGTCGATCCGTCAATAAGCGGCGCGGTCGGCTGGTCGGTGCCCGACCTGCTCGTGACCGCCGCAGTGCCGACTGAGATTGCGCCTGCCGCGGCAAGTGACAGAATGGCGGCTTTGCTTGTAGAAACCGCGGCGAGCCCGGCTGCCACACCCACCTTGGTCGTGGCAGCCGAAATCGCCAGTGTTTTCGCGGCAGCTTCACTCGGCGCGGTAATCTTGCCGAACAAGACCATTGCGGCAAGGAACGCCCCCCCGCCGAATCCGTGCCGCGAAAGTTGCTTTTGTAGAGACCGCTTGGCGCGGTAGAATTGCACTTTCGCAGCAAATTCGCTGCACTGGAGGCAGTGCGCTATGTGTTCGTACTCCATATTCCTGTAGCAGCGCAGGGTTAAAACGGCCCGGTGCCGGGGCTTGAGCCGCCGCATCGCCGAGAATATGATATCACTCAATTCCCGGCTTACGGCGTCGGCCAGAACTTGCTGGCCGGCGTCTGGGGCATCTTCATCGCCCATGTTCGACAGGGACAAAGCTTTCGGATTTGGGTATTGCTCTTTTCCGCGGCCAATACGCAATTTGTTGAGGGCTGTGTCAAACAGCCGGGGCCAGAAGCGGTTGGCCTTATTCGGTTTGCCCGAAAACTTGATCATCTTGAAAAAAACACTCCTTGACAATGTCCTGTGTCGAACCAGGCCACAGCGTCAGAGAGGACATCTGCGCGTATTCAATTTCTTCCTCTGCCACTGCGCTGACGCGGTCAAGCCATTTCCGGCACCGGGCCAGGCTCGTTCTAACTTTCTGCACTGAACTGCATCTAAGGTTCTGCGCATTTAATACAATCACCCTCTTGATGCGCGACGCAGGTCGTAAGTAACGCCTTTTTTTCAGGATTTTTAAGAAATGTTGAAAATTCTCCGTCGAATCGCCTTCCATCAGTCATATCGTACCTTGTTATAAAAGGAATGCTGGCTTGTAAGCTCTTGTCATTTAAGCACTTAAGTTAATTCCGGGCCGATGTTGCATCAATCCGCTCCTGCTGAAAAACTGATGGGAAATCAATATTCATGGTAGATTGTCTGAGACAAGACGGTCGACGGATGCGCTCCGAGGCGGAGAAGACAGACGATGCATACTACCGCAAGTTCAAAGACGGAATTCCCGCCGATGCGGACCGCAATATTACCCTCTACCCCGGAGTGTATGGAGAAGTCGTTTCCTTGTTGACAGCGGCGTATCGTATTACAGGGGATCAACGCTTCCTCAAACGTGCGACTGCCCTGGCGGATGAATCGCTTGTTTTGTTCTGGGACAACGGGCCGTTGCCCCGCTGCAGTTCACGCGGCGACCACTACGAGGCTATTACAAGGGCCGATACGCTCGCATTGTCTTTATTGGAGTTACGGTCGGTTCGCAAATCTCCCTACAAGCCCCTGGTCTTCTCGTGGATAGACCGTTGAGAAAGCACAGATGACGTCTCGGTACGCCGCTTCTAAATCTATTGCTCCCGTCATAGATTCTGCTATCATAATCCCCGAAGACCGGCCTTCAGGCCGTCTTGCATTTTGGCTTTGACTGCAAGAGTGGTTCACAGGCAGGGTGTGCACTGCACACCTTTTGCTTTGATATTGGATTCTGTACACCATATAGATTCTATCAGGAGATTGTCATGAAAGACCAACGTTTGATAACTCGAAGAGGCTTCTTGGGTCGGACCGCTATGGTAGCCGGCTCAGCCTTGGCCCTTCCGACTATTGTTCCCTCATCGGTATTCGGCGCAAATGCCCCGAGTAACCGCATCGTCATGGGCGCTATCGGCGTCGGCTCCCAGGGGACCGGCGATATGCAGGGATTCCTCTCCAACAGCGGAGTTCAAATGGTGGCCGCGTGCGATGTCGATAGGGGCCACCGCGACCAGGCAAAGCGAATAATCGATGGGAAATATAAGAACAAAGACTGCAAAACGTATCTTGACTTTCGCGAGCTGATAGGCCGAGGCGACCTCGACGCCGTCCAGCTTGCTTTGCCAGACCACTGGCACGCCTTGCCTGCGATAGCCGCGGCAAGGGCGGGCCTCGATATCCACGGTCAAAAACCCTTCGCCCGCTCCATCCGCGAGGGTCGGGCGATAGTCGAAGCCGTCGAACGCCATGGCAGGGTCTGGCAGACTGGAAGCCAGCAACGCTCCGACTACAATTTCCGTCGGGCCTGCGAGCTTGTCCGCAACGGAAGGATCGGAAAAGTCCTCAAGATAGAAGTGGGCCTGCCCACCGGTGGTGGCACCGACGTTAAGCAAGTCGCCCAGGTCCCCGAAGGACTCGACTGGGACTGGTGGCTCGGCCCCGCCCCCTGGGCCCCCTATAGAGGAGTCTGCCACTGGGACTGGCGATGGATTATGGACTACTCCGGCGGACAGCTTACCGACTGGGCCGGCCACCATATCGACATCGCGCATTGGGGCATGGGCTGGGACCGCACCGGGCCGGTCGAAATCCAGGGCAAAGGTGAATACCCCACCGACGGACTCTACAATGTCCCCACCGCCTACAGATTCGACTGCAAATACGCTAACGGCATCGTCCTTACCGTCGCCAACAACCAGCAGCTTACACAGGGCGCCAAGTGGTACGGCGAAAAAGGCTGGATACTCGTTAATCGCGGCGGCCTATACGCCGAACCCGCTGAAATCCTCAAGGAAGTCATCGGTCCGGGCGAAATAAGGCTCTACGAAAGCAACGACCACAAGCAGAACTTCCTCGACTGCGTCAAGAGCAGAAAGCTGACTATCTGCCCCGCGGAGGTCGGCCACCGCTCGATAAGCGTCGGGTTGCTCGGCGAAATCGCCATGCTCACCGGCAGGAAGATCAAATGGAATCCCGACACCGAAGAGATAATCGGCGACGACGCGGCAAGCGCGCTGCTCGGCAGGTCGTACCGAGAGCCCTGGGTGCTCTAACCTCGACGAAAGACAGCTCACCCGAAAACAAGACCATAAGGAGCAACATAATGAAAAGGCATTTAACGATATTAACCCTTTGCGTACTGGCGTGTTCATTCCTGACCGCATCGCCGGCCAGAGCAGAAGAAGATAAAAGATGGGAGAAGCTCTTCGACGGCAAGACCCTCAACGGCTGGATTCAGAGAAACGGAAAGGCCCAGTACGAAGTCGTCGATGGAACAATCGTCGGCACAACCGTCCTGAACACACCAAACAGCTTTCTCTGCACCGAGAAGATGTACAGCGATTTCATCCTCGAACTCGAGCTCCTCGCCGACCCCGGTATCAACTCCGGCATCCAGATTCGCAGCCACAGCTACGAGAACTACAACAACGGCAGAGTCCACGGTTACCAGGTCGAGATAGACACATCCTCCCGCGCCTGGAGCGGAGGAATCTACGACGAGGCCCGTCGAGGCTGGCTCAATGACCTCAAGAACAACCCCGCCGCCCAAAAGGCCTTCAAGAACGGCCAGTGGAACCACTATAAAATCGAAGCGGTCCAAAACAGAATCCGCACCTGGGTCAACGATGTTCCTGCAGCGGACCTGACGGACGGCATGACCGCCAAGGGTTTTATCGCTCTCCAGGTCCACGGCTCGAAAACAGCCGGTCAAAAAATCAGGTGGCGAAATATCCGCATCATCGACTTAACAGGCCCGGCCAAACCAAATCTCACTGCCCTAATCATCGACGGCCAGAACAACCACAGTTGGCAAACGACTACGCCCCCGCTAAAGGCACTCCTTGAAGAGACCGGAATTTTCAAGGTCGATGTCGCCACGTCGCCCTCAGGCGGCCGACCTATGGACTCCTTCAAGCCCGAATTCGCAAAATACGACGTCATCGTGATGAACTACACAGGCGACGACTGGCCCGCCGAGACCCAAAAGGCCCTAACCGACTACATGAACAAAGGCGGCGGATTGGTGATCTTCCACGCCGCCGACAACGCCTTCCCCAACTGGCCCGAATACAACGAGATGATAGGCATCGGCGGATGGGGCGGCCGCAACGAGAAGTCTGGCCCAATGGTCCGATGGGAAGACGGCAAGATGGTCCTCGACGATTCGCCCGGCGCCGGCGGCACGCACGGCCCGCAACACGCCTTCCAGCTAATAACCAGAGACCGCCATCATCCGATTATGGCCGGACTTCCCGAAAAATGGATGCACGCATCGGACGAGCTGTATAGCAAGCTCCGCGGCCCGGCAAAGAATATGGAAATCCTCGCAACCGCCTACGCCGACCCCGCGAAGGGCGGTACAGGTGAACACGAGCCCGCCCTCTTTACTATCCAGTACGGCAAGGGAAGGATCTTCCACACCGTCCTCGGCCATGCCCCGGAACAGTTGAAATGCGTCGGATTCATCGTTACTTTCCAGCGAGGCGCAGAATGGGCCGCAACAGGCCGAGTCACCCAGGTCGAAGTCCCCGCAGACTTCCCGACCGCCGATACCGTCAGCCTGCGAATGGCCGACGACGCGATGTTTCGTGAGATTGAAGACTACGACTTCGGAAAATCCCGAAAGGCCCTCGCAGCAATCGAAGAGCAGATTCGCAGCACCCCCGCCGGCGGCATGGCCTCGATAGAGACAAAGCTGCTCGCGGCCCTGAACTCGCCCAACACAAGCTTCGCGGCGAAGCAGTTTGTCTGTCACATGCTTCGCAGAATCGGTTCGGCCAAGTCCGTCCCTGCTTTGGCTAAATTGCTGTCCGACAAAGAGCTGTCGCACATGGCAAGACTCGCCCTGCAGTATATGCCCGCACCCGAAGCCGGCGACGCACTGCGAAACGCCCTCGATTCCTTAGACGGAAACCTGAAAGTCGGCGTGGTGGGATCTCTCGGCCAGAGAGGCGACGTCAAAGCCGTCCCGCAGTTGACAAAGCTCGTCGGAAGCACGGACCTGATGCTCGCCGCCGCTGCAATCACCGCACTCGGGAGAATCGGAGGCACCGAAGCCGCCGCTGCTCTCTCCGGCGCAGCTGTTCCCGACGATCTAAAGCCGCTCAAAGAAAACGCCTGTCTGCTCTGTGCAGACAAGATGCTCGAGCAAGGAAAAACCGACGATGCAAGCAGAATCTATGCCGCCATGACCGTTTCAGACGACACCATGATCAAGATAGCGGCTTACAACGGCCTGGCACGCACTAAAAAGGCCCAGGCCGTACCAATGATACTCGAGCTACTGAAGAACGAAGATATAAAGCTGCGCCAGGCCGCCGGGTTGCTCGTCGCAGAGATGCCCGGCGACGAGGCTACCAGGGCCTTCGGACGACAACTCGGCTCGCTCAAGGGCGATGCTCAGGTCGTCCTGCTTACGGCCCTTGAGAGCCGTGGTGACAAGGCCGCCGCACCCTTCATAGCCGACCTCGCCGCCCAAAGCAGCACCCCATCCGTCCGCCTGGCGGCGGTGAAGGCCCTGGCAATAGTAGGCGACGCGGCGAACGTCAGGCTGCTCGCCAAGCTCAGCACCGAAAAAACCGATATCGGCAAAGCAGCCCTCGACAGCCTCAGCCGGCTCACAGGCCCCGATGTCACCAGGGAATTGACTGATATTCTTCGCAGCGCGGCAGACGCTGACGTCCGCGTCAACGTAATCCAGACGCTTGTCGTCCGCCGCGAGGCCGATTCAATGCCCATCCTCCTCACCGCCGCCAGGGACAAGGATTCAAACGTTCGCCAGGCAGCCTTCAAGGCCCTTGGAACACTCGCAGGCCAAAGGGAACTGCCCGTCATTGTCTCGACCCTGCTCGATACAAAAGACGCTTCCGACCTGTCGGCGATCGAACGCGCTATGACGGCCATCGTTGGAAGAATCGATAATCCCGACGCCGCGCCGCTTATCTCGGCCTTGGCCGAGGCCAGCGACGCCCAAAGGCCGCACCTGCTCGCCGTCCTCGCGCGTATCGGCGACGCCAAGGCCCTCGACGCCGTCCGAGCACAGCTTGAAAGCCGCGATGCGGAAACCAAAAAGGCCGCAGTCCGCGCCCTGGCCGACTGGCCCGACCCGCAGCCGCTGCCGGACCTGCTAAACCTCGCCAAGACCGGTACTGACGCCGCAGAACGCGCACTGGCCCTGCGAGGATATATCAAGCTCGTCGGCCTGCCCGCCAACCGCTCCGCCGCCGATACCGTAAAGCTGCTCGAAGGGGCGTTGGAACTTGCCGCCAGAGACGATGAGAAGAAGG